>CAURKE010000024.1:0-8341 GCA_963525055.1 uncultured Campylobacter sp.
TTAGCTCGTCGTAAAAGCCTATTCTCTTTGCAAGCTCAAATAAAATTTCGTGATCGGGCATACTCTCAAACAAAGGCTCTACGACCTGGCTTCTCCACTGGCCACTGCGGTTTGTGGCCACGACCGTGCCGCTACCCTCAAACTGCGTCGCCGCAGGCAGTAGATAGACGTCGTCTTTTTTATTTGTTATAACGCCCGCGTCGTTTACGAAAGGATCAAGTAGCACCAAAAGCTCAAGGCCGTCAAGGCCCTCCTGCACTTTTGCCTGTTGAGCTGTCGAGGTGATACCGTTGCCTATGACGATTAGGGCTTTTAGGCTATCGCCTGCGTTTTCAACCGGGTCATTGCCGTTTTTGCCGTCAAGTACGCCTGCCCACCAGCGAGCTAGGGTAAATCCCGGCTTAAACATCCACTCTGGTTTTACGAAATTTCCTTGTAGCCACTCGTAGTCCACTTTCCACATTTTAGCGAAGTATTTCCACGTGGCTTCGTTTTTAGCGTAGTATCCAGGCAAGCTATCTGGCGCGTTTGCCATGTCGCTAGCTCCTTGAACGTTGTCGTGACCGCGCAAGATGTTGCAGCCGCCGCCACTTACGCCCATATTTCCTAGTATTAGTTGCAGGATCGGAGCGATACGAGTGTTTGAGCTGCCTATGGTGTGCTGAGTTAGACCCATCGCCCAAACAACTGATCCAGGGCGGTTTTTAGCAAAAACTTCCGTTATCTCTTTTAGTGTCGCAGCCGGTACTCCAGTTACATCTTCTACCACTTCAGGCGTCCATTTTGCAGCCTCTTTGCGGATCTCATCGATACCGTACGTGCGGTCTTCTATAAATTTCTTATCTTCCCAGCCGTTTTCAAAGATGAGATTCATCATGCCGTACATGAAAGGTATGTCCGTGCCCGGGCGAATTTGAGCGAAATAATCAGCCTTAGCCGCAGTTCTCGTGTATCTTGGATCGATCACGATCAGCTTCGCGCCGTTATTTTCTTTCGCTTTTAGAAAATGCCTAAATCCTACCGGGTGGTTTACAGCCGGATTTGCGCCGATTATAAAGATAGACTTTGCGTTTTGGATATCTCCAAGGTGATTAGTCATAGCTCCATAACCCCACGTATTCGCCACACCGGCGACTGTTGCGCTATGTCAAATTCTAGCTTGGTGATCTAGGTTGTTTGTCCCAAACATCGCAGAGAATTTACTGATATAGTAGCTCTGCTCGTTGCTATCTTTCGCCGAGCCCAGAAACATCACTTGCTCTGGGTTTTTCTCGCGATATGCTTTTAGTTTGGCGCCGATCTCGTCAAGCGCGTCTTTGTAGCTGATACGTTTCCATTTGCCGCCGACTTTTTTCATCGGATATTTCACGCGGCAGTGAGAGCGCACCATGTCGATGACGTCGCTGCCCTTACAGCAGTGGCCGCCAGCGCTTACCGGGTGATCTTGGGCTACCTCTTGGCGTACCCAAACGCCGTTTTCTACCTCGGCTAGCACTCCGCATCCAACGGAGCAAACCGAGCAAACGGTTTTTACGATTTTAGAGTTTGGAAACGGATTTGCCATCTCTTCTTGAGTCGCGCTTCTGGTTACGCCGCTAGCGCCCAGTCCGCTCATGCTGCCCGCAACGCCCGCTAGCGCGGCCATTTTTAAAAACGATCTTCGCCCGACTGCGTTTGAGTGGGGCATAAGACGTAAATTTGCCTCAGACATATTTATCCTTTCTTAAATTTTATTATTTCGCTTGTTCGTAGTATAGATCCCAGTTTTTGCTTCTTTTGTATAGCACTTCGGTCTTTTTGCTTTTACCGTATTTTAGGTTTGACGCCGTAGCTGTTATGGCTCCGGCCGTAGCCGCTACCGCGCCAGCGATGCCCGCTTTTTTTAGAAATTCTCGCCTATTTTTTTGCATTTTCTTCCTCCATAGCTTTTATCTTTCTCACTCGGTTTTTTTGTCTTCTTATGGCTTCGGATCTTGAAACTCCGTCCAAAGTCTTTTTGTTTTCGCCGTGATTTATAGGACGCGGCGCGCTCAAAACTACGCGCTCAAACTCAACAAATCCTTGCAGTAGCACCGCGACGTCCTTGTAAATTTCGCTGCTTTCGTGATTAAAAAGACTCTCTATAAACTCATCGATGTTTGGGTTTATGATCTCTTTAAAAAGCTGCTCCTCAAGCTCGCCGTATAGCTCACGCTCGCTCTCGCGCGCGATAAATTCGCTCATCAGCGCAAACACGAAACCTACGTTGTCTTCGTTTTCTTTAAATTTAGCCTCGTCGCGCCTAAGGTCGGTGCGGGCTAAAATTTTACGCACTTTCGCGCAGGCATGCCCGACCTCGTAGCCCTCGTCGTAGTACGACAGCGAGTTTCTAAGCGGACTTGGCGGAGCGTGGAAAATTTCATCGAATTCATCCGCTAAATTTTGCGGATTTTTCTCGTCGAATCTTGCCTGTATGCGCATTATCGCGGCGGCCGATTCTTCGTTTAGAGCGTGCGCCGAGGCAAGGCCTAGCATCGCGTTTACGCCCTTAAATCTATCGGCGTCTTGGCTAAAAACGAATAAATGCGAAAATAGCGAGTAGTAAAGCCCGCGTCCCGCCGCAAATTCGCCCTTGCTAGTCATCGCCTTCCTTTATCATTTTTGTCTATTTTTTGAGATTTTTCTCGATTGTGAAACTATACTACTTTTTGGCTTATTTCTTATACTTAAAAAAAAATAAATTAAAAAAATTAATATACGCTTAAATATGCCTTACTTGCATATTGTATGTAGCGATTTTTAGGGAGTAAATTAAATATGAAATTTTCGCATATATCTCGCATTTACGCTCCATTTTGATATTTACTTTTAACTCGGCTATTTTAACGGGCATTAAACGAGCCTAAATTTAAAATTTGAAGCGAAATTTGCAAAATTTCTGGGCTCACTCAAGCCCCAAAAACGCTTCCTCGTCAAATTTAAAATAAATATTTTCGCCGACGCTAAAATTTTGCGAATTCGCCGCCAGCGTTTTAATCAAAAAGTCGCCGATTTTGATTTTTACCAAAAGCTCTTTGCCAAGATAGAGCGAAACCGAGTGCAAGATACCTTCAAGATAGCCTTCTATCGGCGTTTTACTTAGCGTTATTTTGCTTGGATTTACGGCGATTTTTACGGCGTTACGTAAATTTTGCGGCAAATTTACGCTCGCATTTTCGTCAAATTTTAAAACCCCATCCCGCGCGTCGAAAATATTTTTGTACTCGAATTCGCACACGCGCCCCTTGTGCAAAAAGACATTTTCTTCGGCGACCGCGCTTAGCCATTTGTCGTCGTGGCTAGCGATCACAAAGCCGCAGCCGTATCTTTGCCGCATATAAAGCACCGCCTTGCCAAACAGCTTTGAGGTACCCACGTCCACGCTGTTTGTCGGCTCGTCAAGCAGATATAGCCGCGATCTAAGCGCCAAATTTAACGCAAAGCTAACGCGCTGCGTCTGTCCCGAGCTTAGCTCAAAGTGGCGCTTGTTTAAAAAGCTCTCGTCAAGCCCGACCAAATTTAACGCCTCGCTCGCCCTTTGCTCAAATTCCGCTAGCACTCCGCGGCTTTTTAAAACGGCTCTAAAATTTTCCCTCACGGAGCGTTTTAAAAGCGCGGGTTCTGGTAGCAAAACGCTAACGTCGCGTAGTAAATTTAGACTCGGCGCGCTGCTTCCCCACAGCCGCACTTCGCCCGAGCTTGGCTTTTGCAAAAACGACATCACTCGCATCAGCGTGCTTTTGCCACTGCCGTTGCTGCCAGTTAGCGCGGTAATTTTGCTAACGTCGATATCAAGGCGCGGGATGTTTAAAATCTCGCTCGCGCCGTAGTTTAGGCGTAAATTTCTAACGTTTATCACTGTGCGCCTTTCTCGTTAAATTTACAAAAAAGACTCAAATTTGACGCGCCTAGCCCGCTTTTTACGAGCGTAAATTTTTTAAATTTATCAAATTTCATCTATCAAGCCTTTTTAGCGCGTGTATCGCCAAATTTACGGCAAACGCGATAAAAATGAGCACCAAAGCCAGCGCTATACCCATCGCAAACTCGCCCTTATTCGTCTCCAGCGATACCGCGGTCGTGATCGTGCGGGTAAAGTATTTGATATTTCCGCCGATCATCATCGCCACGCCAACCTCGGCCACGATGCGCCCATACGCCGTCGCTACGACCACCATCAGAGCATACCTCAGCTCGTAAAGCACGCAGCCAACGAGCCTTGGCGGGCTCAGGCGTAAATTTAGGATGGTTAGATAGTGCTTTTTGTCCATATTTTCCACGACGCTAGCGCTTAGCGAGACGATGATAGGCAGAGCCAGCACGAATTGGCCGAGCATAACGGCCTTTAGCGTAAAAAGTAGTCCAAACTCGCCAAAAGGGCCGTTTCGCGTGATAAACGCGTACAAAATAAGCCCGATCGCAACCGTCGGCATCGCAAGCGCCGTATCGCTAAGCAATCGTAATACTCGCCGTCCGCGAAAATCGTAAAATCCCAGCGTAAATCCAAACGGAAAGCCGACTAGAATCGCAAAAAATATCGAAACGCTCGAAGTGTAAAGCGTCGCCCTGATCGCCGAATACGTCTCCTCGTCGCCGCTAAAAAGCAGCCTAAAGGCCTCCAAAAATCCGTTTAGTAAAAAATCCAAATATTCTTTCCTTGCATATTTCTTAAGTGTTAATTTAATGTGCTATAATAGCATACTTTTTAAAAAAGGAGAAAAATGAAAAAAGTAATATTAGGCTCGCTAATCGCGAGCGTTTTGGCGTTTGCGGGCGATAGCGAACTCATCATGGCAACTACGACCAGCACCGATAATACGGGGCTACTAGACGCGATCTATCCTGCGTATAAGGCAAAAACCGGCGTCGATATCAAATGGACTGCCGTAGGCACGGGCGCTGCTTTAAAACTCGGCGAAAACTGCGATGCGGACATACTTTTCGTGCATTCGCCAAAGGTTGAAAAAGAATTCGTAGAAAAAGGCTTTGGCGTTGAGAGAAAACCCGTAATGTACAATGACTTCGTCGTCATCGCCGATAAATCTATCGCGGATAAATTTAAAGGCAAAGACATAAAAGAGAGCTTTGAGCTGATCAAAAAAGAGAATATCAAATTTTTCTCTCGCGGCGATAAATCAGGCACTGACAACAAAGAAAAAGGTATCTGGAAAAAAATCATCGGCGAAGTGCCTGAAAAAGACGGCTGGTATATGCAAACCGGCCAAGGCATGCTAGCTACCATCAACGCTGCAGCCGAGCAAAAGGGCGTGACGTTCACCGACCGCGGCACCTACATCAAGTACGAGGACACCAAAAAAGGCGCGCCTGAGATGGTCATCATCAACGAGGGCGACAACGACCTAAAGAACTTCTACTCGCTAATCGCGGTAAATCCGAAGCACTGCGCTAAGGCCGACATCGAAAACGCAAATAAATTTATCGAGTGGGCGACGAGCGAAGAGGGTCAGAAATTTATCGGCGACTTTAAGCTGCTAGATAAGCCGCTTTTCACGCCTGATGCAAATAGTCGCAAAAACTAAATTTTACGTGCGTGTTTGGGTCAAATTTGACTCCACTCGCGCAAATTTGGGCGCGCTTTGCGCCCTTTTTTTTCTTAAATTTACTCTTTTTGATTTTCATAAATTTGGCGTTTGTTTTTGGGGTTTGCTATAAATTCGTAGCCAAATTTGAGAGTTAAATTTTGCTTGCTGGATTTTTAATTCAATCAAATTTAAGCGGCGAATTTGGTTTTAAATTTATCAAATTGCTCGCTCGAATTTTTGCTTTTCCGTTTTAAATTTTTACCGCCCCATACCCGCATCCTTACGGTGCTAACAAGTGAAATTTATAGTTAAATTTAATGCGTAAATTCGGCTAAATTTTAAAAGCGGATTTTAAAAACGAGGAGCAAAATTTAACTACTTAAATTTCAAAAATAAGCGATAAAAAGCTAAATCTTTCCGCCAAACATCTCATACATCGCCTTTTCCTCGCCCCAAAGATCGCGGTGTTTTTTGATGCAAGATTTTATCGCGCCAACTAAATAGCGCACATCTTGCTCGGTGTGCGTGTAGTGCAGGCTCACGCGCACGAAGCCGGGCTTGCTTTCAGGCATGCGCCCCTCCTTGATACCCAGCAGATCGTGAGCGTACGGCCCCGCGCACATCACGCCCGCGCGCGTCTGGATACCAAAGTCGTTACTAAGGCTCGCGGCGAAATCATACGCCGAGACGCCGTGCACGTTAAAAGAAATTATCGGCAACCGCGGCGCGCCCTTTGGAGCGTAGTTTATGATCTCGTCAATGCCTGCTAGCTCGCTCTCAAAAAGCCGCGCGAGCTCGTCCTCGGCGCTTTTTATTTGCTCGAAGCCCACCTCGTTTCGCAGCGCGCATGCCAAATTTGCCCGCATAAGCCCGATAATAGGCGGCGTACCGCCCTCCTCTAGCTGCTCGGGGTTTTTCAAAAATACGTGCCCTTCGCGGCTAGCGTAGGCGACCGTCCCGCCCGCGGCAAACGTCGGCACGTCGCTGTTAAGTAGCTCCTTTTTGATCGCCAAAAGCCCACAGCTTGCGACTCCGCCGAGTAACTTATGCGGCGAGAGGAAAATCGCGTCGAAGTAATCGCAGTCTAAATTTGCGTGCGAGCTAAGCGCCGCGCAGTCAAAGGCCACGATGCCACCCGCCGTTCTGATTAGCTCGCTGATCCTTTTGTAGTCGCTGATGACGCCCGTGACGTTTGAGGCGGCGCTAAACGAGCCGATGATGCGGCGTCTGGAGTTAATCTTCAGTATGCGCTCA
Organism: uncultured Campylobacter sp.; assembly: GCA_963525055.1. Classification (GTDB taxonomy): domain Bacteria; phylum Campylobacterota; class Campylobacteria; order Campylobacterales; family Campylobacteraceae; genus Campylobacter_A. Next base: position 6,816 of record CAURKE010000024.1, read on the forward strand.
AGCGCGAGCAGATCGATCTCGCCGGACTCGCTAAGCGGCACGCGCAGGTAGTCGCAAAGCCCCTCGCGAAAGCTAAGCTCGTTTGAGTGGTGTTCGTATGGCGAAACGAGCACGAGCGGAAGCTGCGCGGCGCGTAAATTTGCCTCGCCGATCGCGCTTCTGGTCGCAGGCGGCAGGTAGATGCCGAGTATCTCTTGAAATTTCTTGATCGCGGCCGTCGCGCCCTGCCCGCAAGCAATGAGATAAAACCGCTCGTCAAGCCCAAGTAGCTTTTTTAGGCTCTCGCGCGCGCCCTCGTAGCGCCGCTGCGTGATGATGGCGCTGGAGCTACTGTCGGAGTGTGTGTTGGCATAGGTTTTTAAAATTTCACCTATCTCGCGCTCTACGGGTTCGTAGGCAAGCCCCGAAGCCGTGTAATCAAAATAGTGCACGTCCGGTTTTAGGATGATATTTTTTCTTATTTCGTCTAAATTTAGCATTTTTTCTCTTTAAATTTGATACGGTAATTATAATAAATTTTCGCAAATTTGGGGCTTTTGCGGTGGAAAGACTAAGAAATTTGGAGATTAAATTTAGCTGTTCTTTGCGAGTTTTTAAGGCAAAGAGACGCTAGCCGCAGAGGCTCGCGACCCTTTGCGAGAGGCGGAAACTTTTATTTGTTTATAAAATTTTTCTCTAGCCACTCGATAGCTTTTGCTTCGGTTTCGAAGCGTCCGCTTTTAGCGACTTGATTTTGCCCCTCGTAGAAGCGAATCCTGATACCGTCTTGGACGCTATCTACCTTTACTCTGGTGATCTTATCTTTGTTTAGATAGACCCTATCGTTTAGTTTTACGTACATTTTTTCTCCCTTAAATTTGATGTGGTTTTATTTCTTTTTATCGCTCGCGTCGTCTTTGGCCGAGTCTTTTTTCTCGCCGTCTTTTTTCAAAAACAGCTCCTTAAAGCGCTTGTCTGCAAAGTCCTCGATGTCGTTTTGCAGCTGCCTATAGGCGTTTATGAGCTCATGCGCGCGCTCGTTTAGCGTCGTGCCTGCATTTTCTCCGCCGCCCTGCCTAGTCGTAAAAAGCTCCTCTTTTAGATTTTTTTGCAAAATTTGCAGATGAGTCCAGCATTTTTTATAGTTCATACCTAGGATTTCGGCGGCCTTTGAGATCGAGCCGACCTCAGCGATGACGTCTAGGACTTCGGTTTTGCCTTTGCCGAAGATCAGCTCGCCCTCGTCGTTTTCTATCCAAGTTTTGGTTTTTACTCTCATCTTTTTTCCTTTCTTCTCCTTAAAACACCCCAACTGGCAGTATTTTACGTCGATTTTATAGTCTTTTAGCGTCGAGCGGATCGTCTTTAGCCCCACGCCCGCAGCCGCGTCTCTAGCGTCTTTGCACAGTATTCTGTCCTTTTCGTCGGTCATCTGTTTTAGCTGCGTCATCACGGTGTATTTGCCGCGTCCGTTTTCTAGCCCGCCAAACTGCCCTAGCTCGCAGTTGTCGATCTTTACGCCCATTTTTTCGGCCTCGTCGCTAACC
>CAURKE010000025.1:0-7991 GCA_963525055.1 uncultured Campylobacter sp.
AAAGAGCGATTTTAAAAAAGAATATATACAAAAAATGGAAATAAAAAGAGGTGGTGTTGCTTTAATCCACTCTTTCTTGGTTTTTGTATTTTGGCTTCTTTACAATGCAACAAGAGGATAAATATAAATATACAAAGAGCAAAATCAACCTATGCTAAATTTATCGTCAAAGAGGGAAGCGATCTTTTATCTATGCGGATCGGGGAGGGTGAGCAAAACATAGCAGAGGCTTTTAAAGAAGCAAAAGGTAAAAAGCAGTACTTGTATTTAACTTTGAGATTATGTTGCCTCAGGGTGCTAAGCCGCCACTAAAGAGCTTGTTTGACAGGTTAAATCAACACAAAATCATAAAGCTTTACAAGCTAAACTAAATAAATTTAGCTTGTAAGCGATTAAATTTAAAACGGATATTTATGATTTCCCATGCCTTCAACGGTGATCCATTTTAGCTCCGTCATCTCCTCGATAGAAAAATGCCCGCCCTCGCGACCCAGTCCGCTCATTTTTACTCCGCCGAAAGGGATATGAGCCTCATCTTGCAGTGAAGGGCCGTTTACGTGCAGCATTCCGGTCTCTATTTCCTCGGCGCAGCGCAGATAGTTCGCGACGTTTTGAGTGATAACGGTCGCGCTTAGTCCGTAATCCGTATTATTGGCTAGTTCTATGGCTTCATCGAGATCGCGAGCCTTGATAATAGCCACGACCGGCCCGAATGCCTCGGTTGAAAAGATTTTCATATCAGGCGTAACGTCTGCCACGGTAGTCGGCATATAAAAGTTGTTTTCGCTCGTGCCGCCTGTTAGTACCCGCGCGCCTTTTTTCTTTGCGTCGAGAACCAAATCATCGATAAATTCGCATTGTTTACGCTCGATAAGCGGCCCGATAACAGTGCGCGCATCGGTAGGATTGCCGACTTGTAAAATTTTAACTTTTTCCGTAAATTTGGAAACGAAGTCGTCATAAATTTTTTCATGCACTATGATTCGCGAGCCTGCCATGCAAATTTGACCTTGGTGCATAAAGATACCGAAAAACGCGGTATCTACGGCGTAGTTAACATCCGCATCCTCAAGAACCAGAACGGGACTTTTACTGCCTAGTTCAAGGGTGCATTTTTTCATATTTTTTGCCGCGCTTTGAGCTATGTGCCTACCGACCTGGGTCAATCCCGTAAACGTTATCATGGATATACGCTTATCTTCTTGAAACGTTTCGCCAAGCACGCTACTTGCGCACGGAACGATGTTTAGCACGCCGGCGGGCAAACCGGCCTCTTGCAGGATTTCGCCGAACACCAAGCCGCAAATGGGCGTGTTTGACGATGGTTTTAATACAAAGCTATTTCCCGCCGCTATGGCAAAGGCAAATTTTTTACTACTTAGAATCATTGGCGCATTAAACGGCGAAATGCCGGCGATCACTCCCCGCGGACGACGAATAGCATACGAAAAAACCCCGTCGTCGTTTGAAACGAAAGTTTGACCGGTTACGCGTCTGGCTTCGCCCGCCGCAACGCGGAATATATCGCTAACGACGCTAATTTCAAAGTTGCATTTTGCGATCGTCGAGCCGCTTTCTCGTATCAATATATCCCTAATATCGTCCGCTCTTTTTTCAAAAAATTCAGCCGCCCTTAAAAGCACGGCCTCCTTTTCGCGAGGAGTCGTTTTTGCCCAAAGCTTTTTGCGCTTTATGCGCGCTTGCGATGGCTAGTTCGATGTCCTCTTTGCTAGCCATGTGCACTTTGGCAAACACCGAACCGTCGGCGGGATTTATGCTATCTGCGACTGTGCCGGCGCTTGAGCTTACATATTTGCCGTCTATGTATAGTTTGTATTCTTTCACGATATTTTCCTTGCTAAATTTTAAAGTATGATTATATACTAGAAAATTTTACCGTATATTAAATTTGCCCAGTTTCCAGAAAGACCCTGCAGGTAAAGCTCTCCGCCGAGTTCGTCCGTGTCGTCGATGCAAAGTAGAAATTTAAATTTCATTTTAAAAACCTAGATTTTTAAGTCAAATTTAACTATGTATGAAATAAAATTAACTTTTTATATTTTAATAATATTAATCTCGTTGAAAACGTATTTTACAAAATATATAATAAAAATTTCATTTCTAAGGAGTTATCAATGAAAAGGATTGGCCTAATCGCCTGCTGTGCCGCGATGGCGCTACACAGCGAAGTGTTTACGCTGGGACAAGTCGAAGTCGTAGAAAGCGTCGGCGGCGTACAAAAAAGCGACACGAACGTCGTGACCATCGACGAGCAACAGATGCAAAAAGACGAGATAAAGCGTCTCTCGGAGGTCGCCTACAGCACGCCCGGCATATACGTAAATAAAAAGGGTCCAAGGGCGGAGCAAAATTTCCATGTTCGCGGTTTTGACTCGCGCAGAGTGCCGCTTTATATCGACGGCATTCCCGTTTACGTGCCATATGACGGCAACTCCGACTTTGGGCGATTTACGACGTATGATCTTAGCAAGATTGATATCTCAAAGGGCTCAAGCTCCGTGCTCTACGGTCCAAACACGATGGGCGGCGCGATAAATTTAATTACCAAAAAACCGACCAAAGAACTCGAAGGAAGCGTCGGCTACGGCTTTGAAACCGGCAGAAACTCCAAGACCTACGGCAATAACGTCGATTTTAATATCGGCACCAAACAGGAGCTATTTTACGTGCAAGCGGGCGGCAGCTATATGGAGGATGCGGGGCAGCAGATGTCGCGTAAATTTAAAGGAGACGCAAGCGGCAACGAGGATGGCGGCAGACGCGATAACTCGGTACAAAGAGATAAAAAAATAAGCTTTAAAGTAGGCGTCACGCCAAATGAAACAGACGAATACGCCATCACTTATGTAAATCAAAAGGGCGAAAAAGAGCAGCCTATGTATGCCGGCAGATACACGACTTTCACTCAAAGGGACCGCTTGTGGGAGTGGCCCCGATGGGATAGGGAGAGTATTTATTTCCACTCGCATACGCAGCTCGCAAATAGTCTTTATGTAAACACCAAAGCGTTTGCAGATGAGTTTAAAAACGAGATGTATGACATAAGCAATTTAGAAGATAGCAAATATAAAGATAAATCGCACGGCTTTGGCTTGGAGCTTGGCGGCGATATAGGCGACAAAGATACGCTTAAATTTGCTACGAGCTACAAAAAGATAAGCACTCCGGATACAAGATACACTATATGGGAAGATTCGGCACCGAACCGACCGTGAACTTTGTGGATAAGACTTATAGCTTTGCGCTAGAAAATACATATAAATTTAGCGAATATACTAAATTTATCGTAGGCGCTAGCTATGATATCAGAGATGCCGTAAGGGCCGAAGACTATATCCAGTTTCGAGGCGGTGGCGGTGGCGGCGGCGGCAGAAACAATCCAGCCAACTACAAGCTGACTTCGTTTGACGTAGGCAAAAAACACGCTTTTAATTATCAAGCCGCCATCAAACACAGCTTTGACGGTACTGATGAGCTGAGCGTAAGCTATGCCAAGAAAACGTATTTTCCTAGCATGAAAGATAGATATAGCGAGAGGTTTGGGCGAAATTTTGCAAATCCATATCTAAAACCAGAAGTAGCAAATCACTATGAGATCGGATACCAAAGAAATTTCGGCGAGTTTTTAAGGCTTGAGACGGCACTGTTTTACTCAAGAGTGAAAGACGCTATAGGAACTGCGAGCGTCACCAAATTCGCACAAACCAGAGAGATGAACGTAAACGTCGACAAGGCTTATTATAAAGGCTTCGAGCTTGGTGTAGCCTATTTTGCAACGCAAAATTTAGAGCTAGGCAGCAACTATACTTATATGAGCGCAAAGTACAAAGAAAATGGCAAAAATGCTTTAGTATACGATCTGCCAAGGCATAAAGGCTTTTTGTATGTAGATTATAAATTTATCCAAAACTTAGCCTATATCTCTCTCAAGAGCTAAGCTCAAGTCGTTGGTCTAGAGTACCTACCGGCAGAACTACGCATATAGATCATAAAACGGCCGGCTTTGGCGCGACCAACGTCAAATTTATCTACAAACCGACCGAAAGCCTAAGCGTCGAGGCCGGTATATCAAATTTGTTTGATAAAAACTACGAATATGCAGAAGGCTATCCGGAAGAGGGAAGGGTGTTTTTTGCGAATTTAAGATATAAATTCTAATTTCATGGGCTGGAATTTGCCAGGCGGATCGCTTTAAAAAGGGCGATTCCGCTTAAAATTCGACTTTGTTTATATAATAAAATCTATTTTAAAATTTCTTTAGCTATACTTTACAAAATAATTCAGAAGGCGAAAAATGTTTAAAAAAATTATCTTGTTTTTCTTTGCGTTTTCGGGCCTTTGCTTTGGGATGACGCCCGAGCAGATCAAAGACTACATCGCGCAAAACAGCGAAAACATAGCTCAGCTGCAAGGCACTCCGTCTAAAATTTACGCCAGCTCGCCACCGCTTTTATATATGCTCTACGCGCTTGATCCCGCTAAAATCAGCGGCACGAATTTCGAGTGGAACGACTACGAGCGGCCCTACGTCAAAAAAGAGGTGCAAGAGCAGCCCGTCGTGGGCGGCTTTTTCGGTCAGGGCAAAATTCCAAACGTCGAGATGCTACTACGCCTAAATCCCGAGCTCATCCTCGTAAACGCAAGCTCGCGCAACACCAAAAAGATGAGCGAGGTTTTCGGCCCCTTTAAAAAACCGATGCTCTATCTAAGCGCGACGAAGCTTGAGGATTATCTGGACGGGTTTGAAATTTTGGGTGAAGTGACAGGCAAACAGGAGCGCGCCGCACGTCTCATGAGCTACGCGGAAGAGTCGCTAAATTTGACCGCGCAGATCGAGGAATACATCAGGAAAAATAATCTGCAAAAAGTAAAAATTTACTACGCGCAAGGCGGCGACGGGCTAGCCACCGAGTGCGAGGGCTCGTGGCACGCGACGCTCATCGAGCGAGCCGGCGCGCAGAACGTGCATAAATGCTCCGAGGATCCAAACGCCAAATCCTTCGGACGCGTAAAGATCAGCTTCGAGCAGCTCGTAAAATACGACCCGGACGTCATCCTCATCTACGAAAAAGAGCTGTTTGATAAAATTTATGGCGACCCAAAATGGCAGCTGCTAAGCGCAGTGAAAAACAAAAAAGCCTACTACATCCCGCGCGAGCCCTTTTCGTGGTTTGACCGCCCGCCTTCGTTTATGCGGTTTTTGGGGCTAAAATGGCTGGTAAATTTAATCTACCCCGAGGCATTTAAATTTGACATGCTTTCCCAGACGCGCGAGTTTTACAAGCTATTTTTGGATCTTGAGCTCACAGACGCGCAAATTTATAAAATTTTAGGACGGGGCGCCGAGTGAGTACAGAAAAATGAGCAAAAAGGCGTTTGCGTTTTTGGCCCTGCTGCTGGCGCTTTGCGTCGCGGGTTCGCTGCTGCTGGGCAAATACGGCTTTGGCGCAGGCGATTACGCGCGCTACGTCACGGCACTGCTGCGAGGCGAAAGCTTAAAAGATTTCGAGGTCATGCACACGCTCTTGCTCGATATCCGCCTGCCGCGCATACTTGCCTGCGTGCTCATCGGCGCTAGCCTCGCGATCAGCGGCGCGGCGTATCAGGCGATGTTCGTAAACCCGCTCGTTAGCCCTTCGATACTAGGCGTTCTAAGCGGCGCGGGATTTGGCGCGGCGGTAGGGATGTTTTTCAAGCTCAACGAATACCTTATCCAGCTTAGCACATTCGGCTTCGGCTTTCTCGCCGTAGCCGTGGCGCTGGGCGTCTCGGCGCTGTATTCGCGCAGCGGCAGCGTCATCGTGCTAGTTCTTGGCGGCGTCATCAGCGGCTCGCTCTTTACTTCGCTGCTCTCGGTGCTAAAATACGCCGCAGACCCGAACGACGCGCTTCCAGCGATCACCTATTTTTTGATGGGCAGCCTCGGCTTTGCGTCCAAGAGCTTTATCCAAATTTCAATCCTGCCGATGTGCGCGGGCGTTTTGCTGCTAGCGCTTAGCAGCAAATACCTAAATGCGCTAAGCCTTGGCGAGGAAGAGGCAAAGAGCCTGGGCGTAAATACGGCGCGGGTTAAAATTTTTATCATCCTTGTTGCAACCTTCGTTAGCGCGCTTAGCGTGACGATCGCGGGCATCATCGGCTGGATCGGGCTTATCGTGCCGCACATCGCGCGTTTTATATTCGACGCCGACAACCGCGCGGTTCTGGCTAGCTCGGCGATGATCGGCGCAATATTTCTGCTCTTTTGCGACAGCTTCTCGCGGCTTATTTTTACTTTCGAGATCCCTATCGGCATCGTGACCTCGCTATTTGGCATTCCGATGTTTATCGTCGTGCTTCGCCGCGCCAAGAGGAGCTTTTGATGCGAGAAAATTTGATAGAAGTGCGAAATTTGCGCTTTGCCTACCGTGATAAGCCCGTACTAAATGGCATCAGCTTTGACGTCGCGACGGGCGATACGCTAAGCATCCTAGGCGCCAACGGTAGCGGCAAAAGCACCCTGCTTCGCATAATGCTTGGATTTTTAAAATTTGAAGGCGAGGTGCTAATCGCAGGCAAAAGCGTGCGCGACTACGGTAAGCGCGAGCTCGCTTCACTCGTCGCCTACGTGCCGCAGACGCACGCGCCGTCCTATGACTACAGCGTCTTTGACGTCGCATTGATGGGTGCGCTGTGCAGGACGCCGCTGTTTTCTAACTTTAGTGCGGCGGATAAAAAGCTAGCCGAGCAGGCGCTGGAAAAGATGGGTATCGCGCATCTAAAAAACGCGCCCTATACGAGGGTTAGCGGCGGCGAGCGGCAGCTGGCGTACATCGCGCGCACGCTGGTTCAGGGCGCGAAAGTGATCTTTATGGACGAGCCTACCAATGGACTGGATTTTGGCAATCAAATTAGGCTGCTCGAGATGATAAAAGCGCTGGGTGATGAGGGCTATACCTTCGTGCAGACGACGCACTACCCGCGCCACGCGAAGTTCGTTTCAAATTCGACGCTGTTTATAAAAGACGGCGAAATTTTAGCTTTCGGGCGCAGCGAACAGCTCATAAACGCCGAAAATATCGATAAAATATACGGCATAAACTACGAAAGATACGAGGATAGATTGTGATTTTACCTTCAAACTACGACGAAATCGACTTTGATGCGCTTTATAAGGCGCAAAAGGCAAGAAGCTCGTTTGGCAAAAAATTTGCTGCAGACTGGGACAAAAAGGCGCCCAGCTTCAACGATGGCGTGATGAAAAGCGCCTACGCGCAAGAATTTATAGATAAGGTCGATTTTACGGGCGTTTCTACGCTGCTTGACTTTGCGTGCGGTGCAGGCGCGCTTAGCGTGCTGGCGGCGAAAAAGGCGGATCAAATTTACGGCTACGACTTTTCGCCAAAGATGCTAGAGTTTGCCCGCGAAAACGCTCAAATTTACGGCGCTAAAAACGTTAAATTTGCGCAAAAAGCCTTCGAGGACGACTGGTCGGACGTGCCTGAGTGCGACGTGGTTTTGGCCTCGCGCTGCCTTGAGGTGGATGATCTAAAGGCTGCGCTTAACAAGCTCCTTTCAAAGACTAAAAAATCGCTTTACATCACGTTTAAGGTTGGCGGTAGTTTCGTGGATGAGGAAATTTTGAGCGCGATAGGGCGCAAGGTGGAGCAAAAGCCCGACTTCGTCTATCTTTTAAACATCTTGTTTCAAATGGGTTATTTGCCAAGCCTAAGCTACATAAAGGCCAAGTGTCATGCGGGCCCAGAAACAAGCGCGCAGGAGCTCATACAAAAGACGCGCTGGGGGCTTGGCGGCGAGCTAAGCGAAACGGAGGAGGCGCAGCTGGCGGAGTATTTTAACAGCGGCAAATACAAACCGAAGCAAGGATTTATGCACTGGGCGTTCGTGCGAGTGGATAAAAATAGTTAAATTTTGTTTTTTAGTTAAGTGATATAAATTCGAGATTAAATTTAAATTCAAGCAAATCAAGC
>CAURKE010000026.1:0-7983 GCA_963525055.1 uncultured Campylobacter sp.
GGAAATTTTCAAGATACGAAAAAGCGATCGAAAGCCTAATACAAGAGCTTCACGCCGTTAAAAAACAGGTTGCGAATTTTAATCAAAGCGAGCCGGCCGAATTTGACGTAGTGCAGCTAGAAAGCAACCTCGAACAGCGCCTAAACGAAAAAATCAATCAAAAAATAACTCCGATAATAAACACGCTCCAAGGCATCGAAAGCTCGATAGATAACTTCCAAAGCCAGCAGCAAGATAGGCTATTTACGCTTGAAGAGCGCACCAAAAGCATCAGCAAGATCTCCGCTCCAAACGGCGAGGACGACGAAAAACGCATCGTGCAGATGTATAGCGAAGGCAAAAGCGTCGAAAGCATCGCAAAAGAGCTATGCGTGGGGCTTGGCAAGGTAGAGCTGACGCTAAAACTGCGAGAGCTGATTTAGTGTTAAAACGCGGGCGCGAAATATAAAAAAATAACATTATTTTCATACGCGAATTTTAAAAAAATTTAAAGCTTAAATTCCTATAATGCCTTTTAACCAAATCAAAATTAAATGGTTTTGATAAAATTTAAGGGTGGAAAAATGTTAATAGACGGGCACGGACGGACGGTTGATTATCTGCGTATTTCGGTCACGCAAAGATGCAACTTTAGATGCAAATACTGCATGCCTAAAACTCCGTTTAGCTGGGAACCGAGAGAAAATTTACTAAGCTTTGAGGAGCTGTTTTTATTTGTCAAAGTCTGCCTGGACGAAGGCGTAAAAAAGATCCGTATCACGGGCGGCGAACCGCTACTGCGCAAGGATTTGGACAAATTTATCGCGATGATAAACGAGCACAGCCCCGATGTCGATCTAGCTATCACGACAAACGGCTTTATGCTCAAACACTATGCAAAAGCCCTCAAAAACGCGGGTTTAAAACGTATAAATATGTCGCTTGATAGCTTAAAAACCGAAAAAGCTAAATTTATCGCGCAAAAAAGCGTCCTGCACGAGGTTTTAGCAGGCCTTGACGCTGCGCTTGAAGCCGGGCTAAAGGTCAAGCTAAACACTGTCGCGCTAAGAGGCGTAAACGATGATGAGATCGTCTCTTTGCTAGAGTTTGCGCGCTCTATGGGTTGCCAAATTCGCTTCATCGAATACATGGAAAATATCCACGCCAATGATGAGCTAAAAGGCATGAAATCGGCTGAAATTTTAGACGTTATCGCAAAAAAATATCGCTTTGAAGCAGCCGAAAAGATCCCGACGAGTCCAGCCAGCATCTACAGGCTAGAGGACGGCTATACCTTCGGCGTCATCGACCCGCACAAACATGACTTTTGCGAGAGCTGCAACCGCATACGCCTCACGGCCGAGGGACATCTCATCCCGTGCCTGTATTTCGAGGATGCGATGAGCATAAAAGACGCAGTTAGAAAGGGCGATATCGCGGGAGCTAGCGAGATCCTGCGCCAAGTACTGCAAAACAAACCCAAAGAAAACAAATGGGCTATCGGCGCTCAAAACGAGACCTCAAGCCGCGCCTTTTACCAAACGGGCGGCTGAAATCAAGGCTAAATTTACGTTAAATTTGGCGTGGATTTAGCCCGCTTTTTATCAAATTTAACTACGCTCGGTTTATATCCATAATTTTGCCGCTCTTTTTCTAGCAAAACCCGCTCAAATTTGACGTAAAATCCACCTAACTCCATAAAACTACCCTTTAAATTTTGCTATAATCGACTAAAATTAAAAGGCGAAATTTGAGTTTAAACCTAGTCGAGAGTTTCCTAAGCATTCAAGGCGAAGGCGCAAGTAGCGGCCGTTTGGCGATTTTTTTGCGTTTTGCTGGCTGCAATCTAAACTGCGCGGGCTTTGGAGTGCGCGCCGTCTCGCCCAAAACCGGCGAAGCGCTAGTTGGCTGCGACACGATCCGCGCAGTTTTTACGGGGCATTTTTCGTATCAAAAAATCTCGCGCGCGGACGAACTCATAAAAATAACGCAAAGCTTGAGCGCAAATTTACGCCAAAAACCTATCGTCGTAATCACCGGCGGCGAGCCGCTACTACATCATAAAAATCAAATTTTGCTAGATTTTTTAAATTTTGCGACTAGCGAGGGCTACGAGGCGCATTTTGAAACAAACGGTACGATCGAGGTGGATTTTGCCAAATTTGAGATTTATAAAAGATGCCGTTTCGCCGTCAGCGTCAAGCTTGAAAATAGCGGCGAGAGCGAGGCTAGGCGTATCAACACTAGCGCTCTAAAAGCGATAAAACAAAACGCCACGGGCTGTTTTTATAAATTCGTCCTTGATAAAAAAAGCGCGGAAGACGGCTCGGCGATAGCGCAAATTTCGCGTATTTTAGAGATTTGCGACGCGGAAGTCTTTTGTATGCCGCAAGGTTATGATAAAATAAGCCTTGAGCAAAACGCCCTATCCGTCGCGCAGTTTGCGATCAAACACGGTTTTAGCTACTCCGATCGCCTGCACATCAGGCTTTGGGGCGCAAAAGAAGGGGTTTAAAGCCTAAATTTAGGCGGCGTTACCCGTATCTTTACGGCGCGAAACGGTAAAAATTTAATAAACGGAGCTAAGATGATAATAAGAAAAATGTTTAAATTTGAAAATGCTCATATCGTTAGATTTTGTAGCTCAAAACGCTGCAAAACTAGTATCCACGGGCACTCTTATAGGGCTGAAATTTTACTGGAGTCAAATTTCCTCGATAACGCGGGAATGGTGTATGATTTTGGCCTGATGAAGCGCGAAATCGGCTGCATCATCGATAGCTTTGATCACTGCACGACGATATTTAGCGGCGACGAAGCCGAGTACAAAAACGACCTCAAAAAGCACTCCGCGCGCTGGGTAGAGATCCCGCTAAACCCATCCGCAGAGCAGTTTTGCAGGATATTTTTCGTGATGATAGATAGGCTTTTAAAAGCCACGCAGATGCAAAACGGCGAGCGCGAAGTGAAGCTTCACAGCGTCATCGTCCACGAGACTGATACGGGCTACGCGCAGTGCTTCAGAGAGGATGCGTATAACGCTAAAATGGGCGAGGTAAATTTGAACGAGATCGTCTTTTCTGAGGGCGTGAGAGCCGAGTGGGAGGATGCGGAGCTGTTTGAGAAGATCAAACTAGGCAAAAAAATAGTAAATCCAAAGGAGGTCTAGCGCAAATGAGGAAAATTCTTGCGATTCTGACGCTGACGGCTCTAATTTTTAGCGGCTGCGAAGATGAAAAAAGCTCGCCTGAACTAGATCTAAACGAAACCGTCCCCAGCGACGTACCTATCGCGCAAAGCGACGCAAACGTAAGTATCGACGAAAATATGCCGCCGGAACCGGTGCCTGAAAAATGAAATTTAACGAACATCTATCAGAGCTCTACGAGCTAGCGCGCTCTATACATATCGGGCTTGCCTTTATGCTTTTGGCGCTTGTCGCGGCGCACTTTTGCCTGATAAATTTCGGTATAAATTCGCCAGCCTACGCTAAACGCATCAGGCTGTTTTTGCCTACCTACTATGCGTTTTTAGCCGCAATGATGCTTACGGGACTGCTTTTGATGAGCGTTTTTTACTTTTATCTAGGCCTTAAAGCTCTTGTTATGATCGCTGTTTGGATGCTGCTTATCGGGCTTGGAGCAATGGAGTTTAAGCAGCTAAAAAAGGCGATGAAAACTAAAAATTTCGTTACTTTTAGAGCCAAGATGCGCCTAAAAATTGCGGCTGATTTTGTTTTGATACTAATTGCAAGCGGGGTGAGATGAAATTTTTATATTCAAAAGAGGCAAAAAACGAGCAAATAAGGCTTGATGGAGAGGCGTTTTTGCACCTAAAGGCGCGGCGCGCGAAGGTAGGCGAGCGTATCGACGTGCGAAATTTGACCGACGGACAAAACCACATCTATGAAATCGTAAATTTAGACAAAAGGGGCGCGGAGCTAAATTTGATATTTTCGCACGACGTGGAGGCGCGAAACAGCGATCTAACGCTAGCTTGGGCCATCGTCGATCCAAAAACGATCGAAAAAACGCTGCCTAGTTTAAACGAAATGGGCGTAGCTAAAATCGTCTTTTTTTACAGCGAATTTTCGCAAAAAAACTTTAAGCTCGATTTTTCGCGGCTAGAGCGCATTTTGATAAGCTCGTGCGAACAGTGCGGACGAAACGATTTGATGAAATTTGAAATTTACAAAAGCCTGGACGAATTAGTTAAATTTTATCCAAACGTCGCTCTTATCGACTTTGAAGGCGAAAACCTAGATGGCTACGCGGGCAAAGAAATTTTAGCGATTGGCCCCGAGGGAGGATTTAGCGGGAGCGAGCGAGAGGCGGTCGCCAAAAAATACGGACTGAGAGCAAAAAATATTTTGCGCTCGCAAACGGCGATTTTAGGCATAGCGGCTAAAATTTTGATTTAAATTTGATTTTTTACGAAGTTTTTTGTATAATCTCGCCTTACTTTAAATGAAAATTAAAAAATCAGACGATAAAAGGATAAAATGATGAAAAAAGAAATTCATCCGGAATTTGTTGAGTGCAAAGTAACTTGCGCTTGCGGCAACACCTTCACTACGAAGTCAAATAAAAGCGAGATTAGAGTGGATATCTGCTCAGAGTGCCATCCGTTTTTCACGGGTAGCGAAAAGATCGTAGATAGCGCGGGCCGCGTCGATAAATTTAAGAAAAAATATAACTTAAAATAATCCTTTGCTATATTTCGTTCCTACGCCGATAGGAAATTTAAGCGATATCTCGCTTCGCGCTTTGAGCGTTTTGCGCGAATGCGAGATACTCTTTTGCGAAGATACCAGAATCGCAAAATCTCTCATAAACCTGCTAAATACACGTTTTGACGCAAATATAAACATCCAAAATTTTATCCCGCTACACACGCATAACGAAGATGAAATTTTATCCAAAATCGAGCTTGAGATTTTTGATAAAAACGTCGCGTTTTTAAGCGATGCGGGAATGCCGGGCATCAGTGATCCGGGAGCTGCGCTCGTAAATTTCGCGATAAAAAACGACATCGCATACGAAGTGCTAAGCGGATCAAACGCAGCGCTTTTGGCCGTCGTCGCAAGCGGTCTTTGCGAAAAAGAATTTTGCTTTCTAGGATTTTTGCCCAATAACGGCAAAGAGCGAGCCGCAGCGGTGCAAAATGCGCTAAATTCGCCGTTTCCCGCAGTCATCTACGAAAGCCCAAAACGTATACTTTCGCTCATTTTAGACTTCGCTAAACTTGAGCCGGATAGAGAAATTTTTGCCATAAAAGAGGCGACGAAAAAATTTGAAACCAAATTTAGAGCCAGGGCAAGCGAACTGGCAAAAAAGTTACAAGAGGCGAATTTAAGCGGCGAGTGGTGCGTCGTCGTGCAAAAAAATCCAAATTTTAGCCCAGAAAAAATCACTCAAAACGATATTTTAGAGCTTGAAATTTCGCCCAAAGCCAAGGCTAAACTCCTAGCCAAAATCACCGGCAGAAACGCCAAAGAAATTTACTCCGAACTCACTCACTAAAACCCAAATGCGCGCTTAAACAAGCGACGAATTTATCCGAAATTTAGCTAAATTTTACCGATTTTTAGCTATTATGAGCCGATGATAATATACGGAAAACAGCTATTTTTGCACATCATAAAAAACTATAAAAAAAGCGTGAAAACGGTCTATCTCGCCAAGGAGTGCGACAAGGCGCTATTTTCGCAGATCGTAGGCGTCGGCGCGCCGATAAAACGCGTGGATAATCAAAAAGCTCAAGCTCTCGCGCACGGCGGCAATCACCAAGGTTTTTTGGCCGAGGTCGAGGAGTTTGAGTTTAAGAGTATCGACGAGATAAAAAAACAAAATTTTATAGCGGTTTTATACGGACTTAGCGATGTCGGAAACATCGGCGCCATCGTCAGAACGGCGCATGCACTGGGCTGCGGAGGCATCGTAGTCGTCGCTAAAAATTTAGCGATGGAAGGCATCCTGCGAGCTAGTAGCGCAGCGGCTTACGAGGCAAATATCGCTCTCGTAGAGGACGGACTTAGCTTGCTAAACGAACTGAAACAAGTCGGATTTAAAATTTACGCCACGGCAAGCGGCGGCAAAAACGCCCACGAGGTCAAATTTAACCAAAAAGTCGCGCTCGTGATGGGCAGCGAAGGCGAAGGTTTGCACAAAAAAGTCCTTGCCAAAAGCGACGAAATAGTAGGAATAAAAATGAAAAACGACTGGGACAGCCTAAACGTCTCGGCTGCGTTTGCCATACTTTGCGATAGGATTATAAATGAATGATATAAGTTTGATAAAAGAGCTGGGACTAAACGAGGTTTCAAGAAGAACACACATAGAGGCTGAACACCTAGGCTACGTCGCTGATAAAAATTTTGAAAAATTAGTACGTTTAAACGTTAAAGGCTTCATTAAAATTTTAGAGCGCGAGCTGGATATTGACTTTGCACAGTGGATGAGCGAGTATGAGGCGTTTATGTCCGAACACAATCAAAACAATGAGCACAAAAGCATAACCGTATCACCCAAGATATCCGCATATACTGCGGACGGCGGGCACTCCAACACAGGCATAAAACTTCTTATTTTAGCGCTCGTTATAGCGGTTGCCGGCGTAATATACGTACTTAACGAAGGTAATTACCTTAGCAATGTTTTAAATATTTTCGAAGATAAGAACAAAAGCGTTACCTACACCGGAGCCGTCGCCGTCCAACAAGCGGCCAAAAACCTAAACGAAGCAAAACAAGAGAGTAAAAACGATACAAACGACGAAAATCTATACGCCATAAAAAATCTCGAACCTATTTTACCTACCGAAGAAAATGCGTCGATAGCTGTAGCTATGCCTGAAGTAAATTTAGGCGTAAATAGCGATAAAAACGAAACCGCTCAAACAAATAAAGAAGAAAATATCACGCAAAATCAAGAGCAAAATACATCAAGCGATGCTTCTAAAGAGATAAAGCAAGCAAACGACGATAAAATTTGGCATCTAACGGCAAGCACCAAAGAGATAAAAATCGTACCGCGCAAAAAAACGTGGCTAGGCGTTATAAATTTGGACGAAAACAAAAAGCGCTCTTTGGATACCTCAAATAGCTTCACGATCGAAATAGGCAAAAAGCAGCTCGCAGTAACCGGGCATGGCAATATAAACCTCGAAATAGACGGACAAACGATCAAATTTGGCGACGATAGGCCAAAAAGATTTTTGATAGAAAAAGACAAGGTTTCGCTGCTCACATACGACGAATTCGTAGCTCTAAATAAGGGCAAATCGTGGTAAAAAAGCTCGTAATTTTAGCTGTTAGCGCGGCCCTTTGCCTTGCTGGTAGCGTGGTGGATATAGCAGGCGGCCTGCTCGGTCAAAATAGCGCAAAAGCGACTCAGCTCTTTGGCGACGGCTCGGCGTATCTAAACGCAAGCGGCAAGCCCGATATCGCTAAAATTTCAAACGTTTTAAAGTCAAATTCGCTCCTGCGTCTATCCTACAAACAAAACATCAAAGTAAATATCAAATTTATCTCGCGCCAAAACAACCCGCTACTTATCATAAAAATCGTCAAAGACGCTCTAAACGGACTAGGCTACAACAATATCCTAACGAGCGAATTTTCTAACGCCGGCGGCGCGCTTTGGGGTGTGACGATCGACACTAAATTTATCCCGGATCCAGGCTCGCTCTACGCCGCATTTAAAGAAAGCGGCACCGAGATAACCGACATCAACAGACCCGGCGAGCTATCCTACGAGTACGTTATCGATGCGTCAAATTCCTCTATAAATCAAACTCCGGTACAGTTTTTGCAAGAAGTTCAGCTCTCAAAGCCGCTCGAGCCCTATCTCATCGACGCTAGCGGCGCAAAAAGCGCGGTCATAAGCGCTAGCACAGAGGATCGTTGGTCCGCCGTCGTGAGAATTTTGGATAAAAATTTAAATTTGCTTGACGAAAAGCAAAGCAACAAGGCCGTAAATAGCCTAAAAGTCTCGCTTCCTCAAA
>CAURKE010000027.1:0-7978 GCA_963525055.1 uncultured Campylobacter sp.
CGGACGTAAATTTTGCCGTTTTTGATGCCTAATAGCTCCATGCCTCCGCCGTCGTTTTCAAGCATCGGCAAAACCTTTTGCAGGCTGGCTTTTACGGGCTTTAGAAGCTCTTCGTCGGTGAATGGGATCATTTTTAACCTTTAAATTTTTGAGATATTATAGCAGATAAAATTTTAAATACGCTATGAGTTTGGCCTTTTGGCCGCTATTTTTGACTTGGATAAATTTGGAATTTTAAGCGATTCTATGTATGAGTGAGTCAAATTTAAAAGATGCCAGCAGCGGTTTAAAGATGGAAAATGTGCGATAATAGAAAGACTCCAGCCTGCAATCAAAGCTCTAAATTGTTATGTGAATGGTCGTTGTGTATCACAAAAATACTTTTCGGATATTATAAATTCGGCATATTACACCTGTCCTGCGATTAAATCTTTTAAAAAGCAAATTAATGCATAAAATTTAAAATAAAAGTCTCCACAAAATTTATCATTTTCTGCCAATATGTAAAATTACAAACGATGTAGCAGGGAAGCAAATAAATTTAATTGAGATAAAAAGCTAGAGTGGATTTTGAGATAATTGAAGGCAGACAAATTTAAAAAGAAAAAGAGAGCCGAAGCTCTCTAAAAATTATTCTTTGATTAGCTCGATATAAGCCATCTCAGCAGCATCGCCTCGGCGAACGCGAGTCTTAACGATGCGCGTATATCCGCCGTTTTTGCCTACGAATTTTGGAGCAAGCTCAGTTACTAGTTTATTCGTAGTTTCTTTATCTTGCAAGCTGGCAAAAACCGCTCTGTGGGCATTGCTGTCGCCTTTTCTTGCTCTAGTGATTAGCTTTTCGATATAGCTTCTTAACTCTTTTGCCTTAGGCAAGGTCGTCTCTATCTTTTCGCTTTTGATGATAGCGATAGCTAAATTTTTAAGTAGAGCCGAGCGGTGAGCCGACGTCCTACCTAGTTTTCTGTATCCGTGACCGTGTCTCATTTATCTTCCTTTTACTCTTTTGCACTCATTTGTGATTTTAGATCGGCGATTTTTTTCTTGAGTTGCTCTTTACCGCCGCCTAGGTCGCCGCCGACCGGATATCCGATCTCTTGCATAACGGCTTTGATCTCTTCGAGAGATTTTTTACCTAAATTTTTAAGCTCTTTTAGCTCGTTTTCATCCATCAAAGCAAGCTCGCCGATAAATCTAATCTCAGCTTTATCAAGGCAGTTGAAGCTTCTAGCGCTCAAATTTAACTCTTCTACGCTTTGAAGTAGCTTCGCGTGCTCGCTACCTGAAGTTTGAGCGTTTAAGCCTGCAGAAACGTCGATATTTAAAACGCCTTTAAACACCGACATCTGCTGATACATCGCCTCGATCGCGTGTTTAAACGCCTCAATTGCGCCCACTTGTCCATCCGTCGTAACCGTGAAAATAATCTTCTCATAATCGGGATTGTCCTCAACTAGAACATTTACTAGCTCGTAAACGGCTTTTTTAACAGGCGTAAAGAACGCGTCGAGGGTTATATAACCCTCTTCGGTATTGTCTCTTATCTCTTCGCTTGGGACGTATCCGATACCTTTTTGGATGATTACGGAAAATTTAAGCTCCGCGTCCTCGTTTATGGTCGCAAGATAAGTGTCCGGATTTACGATATCTACGACATCGCTTTTTAGATCGCCGGCTTTTATCTCTTTTGGACCTTTAAACGAATACTCGACCACCTCGCGTTCAGACTCGTTTTTTAGCTTAAAGCGGATGTTCTTTAAATTTATAATAAACTGCGCTACGTCCTCGAGCATGCCTCTCATCGAATCAAATTCGTGAGATACGCCCTCTATTTTGACGCCCGTAGCTGCAAATCCAACCGTGCTGCTATATAAAAGTCGTCTTAGCGGATGAGCCAAAGTGACCGCATAGCCCGTCTCAAACGGATACGCGGTTATTCTGGCGACATTCTCGCTTATACTCTCTACTGAAATTTCGGTAGGCATATAAGCTGATGTGGTAATTTTTCTCATCGTTATACCCCTTATTATTTCGAATAAAGCTCTACTATGAATCTTTCCTCGACAGGAATGACGACTTCTTCCCTTTCCGGAGTTCTTGTGAAAATTCCGAATTTTTTATCTTTTTCGACGTCGACCCAAGCTACGATGCCGGTTTGCGCCGTAAGATCGATCGCGCGAACGATTTGCGGATTGTTTTTAGATTTTTCGATAACCTCTACTTTAGCGCCAGCTTGAACTCTGTAAGAAGGAATATCTACTCTCTTGCCATTTACTAAAATATGTCCATGAGTAACTAGCTGACGAGCGAAGCGGCGAGTAGTCGCAAAGCCCATTCTGTAAACTACGTTATCTAATCTTTGCTCTAAAAGCTGCACCAAAAGCGCACCGGTATTTCCCTCGCGGCGAGCGGCCTCTTGGAATAAGCGGCGGAATTGCTTCTCGCTAATGCCGTACATAAATTTAGCTTTTTGTTTTTCGCGAAGCTGCAAGCCGTATTCGCTTATCTTGCTTCTTCTTTGTCCGTGTTGTCCCGGAGCGTAAGGTCTTTTGTCAAGCGCGCTCTTACCTGCCAAGCGACGCTCGCCTTTTAGCGCCAAACTAACGCCGAGTCTTCTTTCTAATTTTTCAACGGGTCCTCTATATCTAGCCATAATAATTCTCCTAAATTTCTAATTATACGCGGCGGCGTTTCGGCGGTCTGCAACCATTATGCGAAAGCGGAGTTATATCTTTTAAAAACGTTACTTTTATACCCTCTACCGCGCCTACGCTCTTGACTGCGGTCTCTCTACCGCTGCCAGGACCTTGTACTTTGATACCTACTTCTTTTATACCGTGCTCTTTTGCTTTGGTTAGAGCGTCTTCTACTGCTTGTTGCGCTGCGTAAGGAGTTGATTTTTTACTTCCTTTAAAGCCTAGTCCGCCAGCACTGCTCCAAGCGATAGCATTTCCCATCTCGTCGGTAACCGTTACCATAGTGTTGTTAAAAGTCGCACTTATATAAACGATACCTTTAGCGATACTTTTTCTTACAATTTTCTTTTTAACTACTTTTCTTTTTGCCATCGCTTATCCTTATTTCGTCGCAGCGCCGACTGTTTTGCGCTTGCCTTTTCTAGTTCTAGCGTTTGTTTTAGTCTTTTGACCGCGCACCGGAAGACCTTTTCTGTGTCTTAGA
Organism: uncultured Campylobacter sp.; assembly: GCA_963525055.1. GTDB lineage: Bacteria > Campylobacterota > Campylobacteria > Campylobacterales > Campylobacteraceae > Campylobacter_A. The sequence continues at coordinate 3,181 of CAURKE010000027.1, forward strand.
CCGCGGTAGCTTCCTAGGTCCATAAGAGCCTTAATGTCCATAGCGACGCTTTTTCTAAGGTCGCCTTCCACCACGTGATGCTCTTGGATCTCTTTGCGGATAGCCGCGGCTTCGTCTTCGGTTAGATCGTTTACTCTTTTATCGTAAGAAATTTTGGTAGCATCCAAAATTTGACGAGATTTGTGAAGACCGATACCGTAAATATAGGTCAAACCGTATTCAATTCTCTTTTTCTTTGGTAAATCCACACCTGCGATACGTGCCATGCTTTATCCTTGTCTTTGTTTATGTTTTGGATTTTCGCAGATTATGCGAACTACGCCTTGGCGCTTGACAATTTTGCACTTGTCACACATCTTCTTTACAGAAGGACGAACTTTCATTCTAGTCTCCTAAAAATTTATTCCACTTTTAGGCTGCATCAGGTTTAACGAAATTTTAAACCAACTATTTTCAAAACAAGTGGTGGGCTTTGAAAACAATTCTTCATACAGCAATTTGTCGCAAAGGGCTGAGTATAGCCAAATTTAGCTTTTAATTTACTTATGTCGGTAAATTATCCTACCCTTATCCAGACTGTAAGGCGTTAGTTCCACCTTTACGCGGTCTCCAGGCATTATTTTTATGTAATGCATCCTCATCTTGCCCGCAATATGACACAAAATCACGTGTTTGTTGTCGAGCTCGACCTTAAACGTCGCGTTTGGCAGCGCCTCGATGACGTTGCCGTCGATCTCTATGACATCGTCTTTTGCCACTTAACTCCTTTTTATTAAATTTACTTTCGCCGCTCGGCGGAAATTTGAAATTAAAATTTTAACTCACCACAAATTAAAATTTTAAAATTTACAAGTCGCGCGAACGATTTGTAAATTTTAAAATTTTACGCTAGGCTTAAGATCTCCGCACGTCCGTTCACGACTGCCATGCAGTGCTCGTAGTGGCTGGTTCTTAGCCCGTCTTTACTGGTTACTTTCCATTTGTCGTGACCGATTACGGGGGTGCCGTCTTTTTGACAGATCATCGGCTCCACGCAAAATATCATTCCGTTTTTGATTTTCGGTCCCGATTTTGGGCTACCGCCCTCTAAATAATTTAAAATTTGCGGATCTTCGTGTGGGCGTCTACCGATGCCGTGACCGCAAAATCCCGTTAGCGGAACAAATCCGCGAGCTCTTATAAATTTCTCGATTTCAAAACTAAGCTCTTTAAAGTGCATTCCCGCTTTTACGGTATCTATCGCAAAATATAGCGCATCTTTAGCGCAAGCGATTAGTTTTTCGTCCTCGCGCGAAATTTGACCCACGCCCCAAGTCCTAGCCGAGTCGCCGAAATATCCGTTCAAATTTGAGCCGATATCGACGCTTACGATGTCGCCCTCTTGTAGTGTGTATTCGTTTGGGATGCCGTGGATGACTACTTCGTTTACGCTGATGCAAGCGGCGTTTGGAAAGCCGTAAAGCCCCTTAAACGCGGGCTTTGCGCCTGCAGCTCTTATCATATCCTCGCAAATTTTATCTATTTCGAGTAGTGAAATGCCGGGCCTGATCACGCTTTCTACGTAGTCGAGGGTTTGAGCGACGATTTTATTCGCCGCTCGCATCTTCTCTATGTCGTTTGGCTGCATAATGGTTATAGCCATTACAAGCCTACCGCGCTTAGAGTTTGATATTTATTCATATAAATTTGAGCCTCTATCCTTCGCATCGTATCAAGCGCGACAGAAACCACGATCAGTACCGACGTACCGCCGAAATAAAACGGAACGCCCATAAATTTAACGAGCACCCAAGGAAGCGTCGAGATAAGTCCGAGATAAATCGCGCCGCTAAAAGTTAGCCTAGATGCTACCTCGTTTAGATATCCGGCCGTGCCCTCGCCCGGTCTAATGCCCGGGATAAATCCGCCCTGTCTTTTTAAATTTTCGCTGATATCTTTTGCGTTAAACGCTATAGAAGCGTAAAAATATGCAAAAAATACAACCAGCAAGAACGTTAAAAAGTTGAAAAAATAGCTATTTGGATTTAAAAAATCGTGAATAGCTTGGATGTAAGGATTTGTGCTGGCCTGCAAAATGGTGCTTGGGAACATCAAAATCGCACTGGCGAAAATCGGAGGAATAACGCCGCTTAAATTTACCTTGATGGGTATATAGTTCATGATGCGTTTGTTTTGATTTTCCATCACTACCTTACGCGAATAGCTCACCGGTACGCGTCTCTCACCCATCTCGACGTAGATAACTATGCCTACCGTGACTAAAATAACAAGCAAAATTCCGATAACCACGAGGAAGTTCATCTCACCCGTATTTACCAAATTTACCGTTCCGCCGATGGCCGAAGGTATGCCGCTAACGATACCAGCGAAGATAATAAGGCTGATGCCGTTGCCGATACCGCGCTGAGTGATCTGCTCGCCTATCCACATCAAAAGCATAGTTCCCGTTAGCATCGAAGCTGCCGCAATCGCGATAAATAAATTCATATCTATCATTATCGCATCCTCTCCGCCTCTGCCGTGAAGGCTCTGAAGCCCCATACTAACGCCCACTGCTTGAACAAGGGTGATAATAATAGTAGCATAACGGATGATCTGCATATATTTTTGCATGCCGTCGCGGTCTTTTTTCATCTTGCCCAAATTTGGGAAAGTAGCCGCTAGAAGCTCCATAATAATCGATGCTGTGATGTACGGCATAATGCCTAGAGAGATGATGCTGAGGCGCTCTGCGGCCTTACCGCTGAACATATTAAATAGTCCCAGCGCATTTGAGGAATTCGAATCGAAAAACTCTTTAATAACATTGACGTTTACGCCAGGAACCGGCACGTATGCCAGTATCCTGTAAGCAAATAAAAATGCCAACGTGATTAAAATCTTGTTGGTCAATGTCTTATTCATTACGCACGTCCGCTAACGGTTACGTTCTCGTCTTTGATTTTCGAAGCCAAATCTTTCGCACTCACTCCGATCAATTTGATTTTCTTGACGCTGCTTGAAATTTTATGCACGGTAGCGATAGTAGCGATAGTGATCTCGCTTAGCTCTTTTACCGCAACGATTTTTTCTACGTTGATTACATAAGGTTTCTCAAATTTAGAAGCGAAGCCTACTTTCGGAAGGCGTCTTTGAAGTGGTTGTTGACCACCCTCGAAGCCTCTTTTTTCATTGTAGCCTTTTCTAGCTCTTTGACCTTTGTGTCCTTTACCCGCAGTTTTACCTTGACCGCTACCTTGACCGCGACCTAGTCTTTTGATTTGTCTAGTCGAGCCCTCGGCAGGTTTTAAATTTTCTAGTCCCATATCTTCTCCTTAGCCTTTAAGCATACTTAGCGCTTTTAAAGTAGCGCGAACGACGTTTGCCGAGTTGTTTGAGCCAAGCGATTTTGTTAGGATGTCCTTGATGCCCGCAAGCTCTAGAATAGGACGAGCACTACCGCCCGCGATCACGCCCGTACCTTCGCTAGCAGGGCGAAGTAAAACGCGGCTAGCGTTAAATTTAACCTCTACATCGTGAGGTATAGTCGAGCCTTTTCTTTTTACCTCGATGATGTTTTTAAACGCATCGTCGACGGCTTTTCTCATAGCGTCCGGCACCTCTTTTGCTTTACCGAAGCCAAAGCCTACTAGGCCGTTTCTGTTTCCTACTACGACAAGAGCCGTAAATCTAAATCTACGACCGCCCTTTACGACCTTTGTAACGCGGCCGATATCAACCATTACTTCTTCGAATTCTTCTCTGTTATATTTTTCCATAGCGATTTTCCTTATAGTTTGATACCGTTTTCACGTAATGCGTCTGCAAAAGCCGCTACGACTCCGTGATATAAATAGCCGTTTCTGTCGAATAATGCCGTTTCTATTTTTTTAGCTTTTAGAGTTTTTGCAAATTCTTTAGCCAAAGTTACGGCGCCTTCTTTGTTTGCTTTTACACCTAGTTTTCTGCCGTCTGCCGCCGCTAGAGTTACGGCTGCTACGTCGTCGATAGCTTGGACGTAAAGAGTTCTGTTTGATTTGAAGATAGAAATTCTAGGCAATACCGCAGTGCCGGAAATTTTGGCTCTGATTCTTCTTTTTCTCTTGATTCTAAGAGCGAGTTTTCTTTTTAATACATTTGCTGTCATTATCTATCCCTTACTTCTTAGATGTCTTACCGGCTTTGCGGATGATGCGCTCTTCTACGTATTTAACGCCTTTACCCTTATACGGTTCAGGCGGTCTGTACGCTCTGACTTGAGCCGCGATCTGGCCGACCACTTGCTTATCGTCGCCTTTGATAGTTATGATGTTTTTCTCTACGCTGATTTCAACGCCTTTTGGCACTTCGTGATTTATCGGGTGAGAAAATCCTAAAATAAGCTCAAGCACTTGGCCTTTAGCTGCGGCTTTGTAACCGACGCCGTTGATCTCAAGCTGGCGAACAAAACCTTTTGTGATGCCGATAACGATATTGTTTGCAAGCGCTCTATAAGTGCCCCAGTAGGCTCTATCTTGTCTCTCGTCGCTCTTTGGAGAAAATACTATGTGAGCATCTTCGACTTTAACGTCTACGTGCCCTTTTGTGTCAAGCTCTTTTAAATGAGCGCCTTTTTTAAATTTAAGGACGTTACCTTCTACGCTGACCTCTACTCCGCCTGGAATAGCTATCGGCTGTTTTCCTATACGTGACATTTTTTTCCTTTTTTACTTGTCTAGGGTATGTCTACTTTTACGAATGGATACCGCAATACCATAAAAATAGAAATGAATCGAAGCGATAAAAACCGCCTCAAACACTTTAATTTTCTCGTCAAATT
>CAURKE010000028.1:0-7882 GCA_963525055.1 uncultured Campylobacter sp.
TTATTTTCGCGGTAGTTTTAACGATCGCCGTTTTGCTTCAGAAAAGCTCCTCTATTGGACTAGGCGCATATAGCGGCAGCAACGAAAGCCTATTTGGTGCAAAAGGACCGGCCGGATTTTTGGCCAAATTTACCTTCGTCGTGGGCGTTTTATTTATCTTAAACACCTTAGCGCTAAGCTATGTTTACAACACGCAAAGCAGCAAATCTCTCATAGATAGCGTCGATACTTCGTCACTACCTGCGGCTCCAGAGGCAGTCGTTCCGCAAGCTCCTAGCGCTCCAGCAGCCCCTGCGGCTCCATCAAGCGAGCAAAAATAAGGCGCATCCGGTGAAAAAAATAGTTTCCGCCCTCGCACTTTTTGCGGCGGCGCAGTTTGCGCTTGCAGATGCGCATATATTTAACTATCACAGATTTGATGACGATAGACACCCGAGTACCAATATCTCTAGCAAAAATTTACGCGAACAGTTTGACTATTTTAAAGAAAAAGGCTACGAGGTCATCCCGCTTTCAAAGCTCGTCGATGCGATCAAAAACGGCGAGCCGGTATCTGACAACTGGGTTGTTTTAACCGTAGACGACGGCTACAAGAGCTTTTACGAAAAAGGCTTGCCTATATTTTTAGAGTACGGATATCCGTTTGCGCTGATGATTTACGTCGAGGCCACCGCACGAAAATACGGCGACTTTATGACCTTTGAGCAGATCAAAGAGATCGAAAAATACGGCGAAGTCGGCTATCACTCCTACGGCCACTTACACATGGTCGGTCTTAACGAAGAGAAACTAAAAAACGACTTTGAGGACGGCATAAGCAAATTTGAAAAAAATATGGGCTACAAGCCGCGATATTTCGCCTATCCTTTCGGCGAATATAACGACAGGGTACGCGATGTAGCACTTGAGCACGGCATCGAGGTAATACTTAGCCAAAACTCGGGCGCGGTTGCAGCAAACAGCGATCTGCACGAACTAGACAGGATCCCTGCGATGAACGGCACTCACCTGCCCTCCGCGCTTGCTAGTAAATTTCTAAAAGCCGAATGGATACTTCCGCAAGACTATCCGAAAGATAATAAGATTAGCGAACTTATCATTAAAACCGACGAGAACGCTACGCACGGATACTTCTCGATGACAGGACAGGAAACAAAAAAAGTCAAGCTTGAAAACGGACAGATGACGCTTAAATTTAACAAGCCAATCGACCGCTATAAAGTAAGAATGAGCCTTAAGGTAAACGGAAAAACGACGACAAAAATTTTAGTAAAGGATATAAATGCTGAATGAAATTTACAAAAAGCAAAAAGAGCATAGCGACAAGTGCATCGAGGGCCTAAAACGCGACTTTAGCACGCTTCGCACGGGCAAGGTAAATATAAGCATAGTCGATAATATTTACGTGGATTATTACGGTAGCCAAACCCCGCTAAACCAAGTCGCCACCGTGCTAACGAGCGATGCTAGCACTATAAGCATCACGCCGTGGGAAAAACCAATGCTAAAAACCATCACCGCAGCGATCTCTGCGGCAAATATCGGCGTAAATCCGAACAACGACGGCGAGAGCGTAAAGCTATTTTTCCCTCCGATGACGGTCGAGCAACGCCAAGAAAACGCAAAGCATGCTAAGGCATTCGGCGAAAAAGCCAAAGTTAGCATCAGAAATATCAGAAAAGACGCTAACGACGAGGTAAAAAAGCTAGAAAAAGATAAAGCTATCACCGAAGACGAGAGTAAAAAAGGACAAGACGAGGTCCAAAAGATCACCGACAGCTACACGTCAAAGATCGACTCGCTCGTAAAAGAAAAAGAGAGCGAACTTTTAAAAGTTTAAAATTTACGCACGGCTCGTTAAATTTGGCGAGCCGCTTTTTTATAAAAACCTTCCGCTATTTCGCGTTTTAGCATAAATTTTAATCCGCTTTTGCTACGCCCAAGAGCACATTTATCTATTTTGTCCAAATTTTAAGTTTATCATGCCATGCTCGCTTTTACCAAAATTTATATCCAAATTTAAAATTGCTAGCCGTTTTTGCTCGGCATAGGCTTACAATAACGCAAAATCGCAACCCGCCAAAAGCTCAAAAAATAGTAGCTTAAGCGCGCTTAGGGTAAAATTCGATCAAATTTTACAAAGGAAAAACGATGAATTTAGAGAAAATTTACAAGGACGCGGGCGCGTTTTTGCAGGGGCATTTTTTGCTTAGCAGCGGTAACCACTCGCAGTTTTATTTACAAAGCGCCAAAGTACTCGAGGATCCGCAGCTAGCAGGCGCTCTAGCTGACGAGTTAGCCGCCGTCATCGAAAAATCTGGCATAGAGTTCGACAGCGTCTGTTCGCCCGCTCTAGGCGGCATTTTGGCCGGCTACGAGCTAGCTCGCGCGGCGAAAAAGCGCTTTATCTTTACCGAGCGAGTCGAGCGCGTGATGAGCCTGCGACGCGGCTTTGAGGTAAGGGAAGGCGAGCGATTCGTCGTCTGCGAGGACATCATCACCACGGGCGGCTCGGCGCTGGAGGCCGCGCGCGTGATCGAGAGCCTAGGCGGCGAGGTCGTGGCGTTTGCCGCGCTTGCTAATCGCGGCTTTTGCAAGGTCGCAAATTTAGCGGGCAGCGTCGCTAAAGCTAGCGCCAAACTACCCGCCGACAAGCCGTTTTTCGCGCTTGGAAACTTTGAGTTTGAGATTTACGAGCCCGCAAACTGTCCTCTTTGCGCTGACGGAAGCAAGGCGATAAAACCCGGCAGCAGAGGCAACTAAATTCGTTAAATTTGGCGGCTACGTTTGATTTAGTCGTGTAAATTTGGACGGATTTTGCTAGCGCAAATGAATACAAACCGATCGCAAATCAAATTTGACTCGGCCATGCTGTATTCCGCGATATCTTGGCGATAAATTTGACGATAAATAAAGCCCGCTGCTGCGTTTTTTACAAGTCTCGGTCGGAGCGGAATTAAATTTACGTTGCCGCCTTGTACATTTAGCGGCGACCGTCAAATTTAGATTTAGATAAATTTAAGCCCGCAAAAGCGCGTCCTAAAATTTATGTTTTTAAAACCGGCGCATAGCTTTTGCATAAGATAAATGCCGGTTTTGCTTACGCCTTGATAACGATACGTAGTCGGCGATAAATCAATCGCAAGCAGGCCTAGCAAAAACATGCCAGACGAAAATTATCGATCATCAAACGAGTGCGCAGCCAAAAGTAGACGAACGTGGCGGAGCTATAAAGATTGCGCCGCGCCGAAAAAATGCATAATTCGCCCGCAACCAAAGCTCCGTTTATGAGCCGAGCAAGGCCAGCTGGATAAGACGGTGCAAGCGACGGGCGCGAGGAAACGAGCCGTAAATTTACCGCAGCGAAGCGAGGGCGCATAAAAGCAGGCCGTAAATCGCTGCGACAAAGTAGAGGCGCATAAATTTGGGCGCTAGCAAGCGAATTTGACGCTCAAAAATCCAAAACGAGCGCCCAAAATAAAACGCAAAAAGGAGTAAATTTGGCAAAACAAAAAGCGCGGCTAGCCACTATCGGCGCGCGAGTAAAGGCCTTTATCACCGATCTTTTTTTGATCGGGATGCCGATATATTACCTCACGGCCTATGTTTTTTTAGGCGGTAAAGACGACTTTTTACACAACCAAACCGCGATATTTGCGGCAAATCTCGCAGTCGGTCTTATCTGCTGCGCCTTTTTTGCGATCAAGGCCCAGACTCCGGGCTACCGCTCGCAAAATATCTACCTCATCAACCTGTGCACCGGCCGCAAACTCGGCTTCATACGCGTTTTGCTCCGCTACGCCTGCTTTTTGCTCGCAGGAGTTAGCATCGTCGGACTTTGCCTCTGTTTTTTCCGCAAGGACGCGCTAAATTTACACGATCTACTCACGCACTCGGCCGCCGTCTGCAAAAAAGCCGAGTAAATTTAACTCGCTCTTGGCAAATTTGAGCCCAAAATTTGACGACAATTATTTCGGCGCAACCCGCCCTACTCCGCTAAAGCACAAATTTGATCTAGCATTTTTGCGGTGCGGGTTTTGCAGACTAGCTTCGCATCCCGTCCCCGCAGCAAATTTAACCCGCTCGCCGCCCCGTCAAATTTAAATCTTTAAACCAAATTTCGTTACAATCGCCCCCGATAAGGAAAAATATGCAAAAAATAATGGGATTTACGAGAACGCGGGAAAACGCGGAGAAAAAAGGCGCGCTGATACCTAGCGACTTCACGCACGCAGCCATCATCGGAGAAACTGGCAGCGGCAAAACGACGGCGATGATATATCCAAACCTGCTTGACCGCATCCAAAACGGCTACGCGGTGTTTGCCGTGGATTATAAAGGCGGCGAAAGTGCTAAAATCAAGGCTCTAGCGCGCAGAGCGGGCCGCCTAAAAGACGTCGTGAGCGTTGGTGCGAGGCTAGACGCGCCGATAAATCTCATCGCCTCGATGAAGCCGCGGGACTTTAAAAACTGCGTAAAAAAGCCGATGGAGTCGAGGGAGAAGTTTTGGGAGGAGTTTGGCTCGAGCATCGCGACCGAGTTTTTTAAGGTGCTAAAGGCACTTAAAATTTTCGCTAAAAAAATCACGCCGCTAAACGACTGCTACGGGGACGCGTTTTACGCCGACGTGCGCACGCTTGCACGGGATTTTACCTTTGACGTGGCGACGATACTGCGCCTCTCGCAAGACCTAGAAAAGATGCTCGAGTTTAAAGACGCGCTGAGCCTCATCTGCGACAATCTCGACTCCTCGACGCTAAATTTCACCCGCGAAACGATAATGATAAACCGTGCGTTTTTGGCCACCGCGGACGAGTTTTTAGACGCGACGAGCCGCTACAAGGACATAGGCGACGAGCGCACGAGGGACGATTTTCGCAACTACTCGATGATGATGTCGCCCTTTCTTGGCCTCATGAACGACGACTCACTAAACGGCGACGGCGAAGGAGCGCGCGACGACGCGAGTATCGCAGGACTGCTAAATAGCGGCAAGATCGTGATATTTAACGCCGCAAGCTGCGACAAAAGCGCGCTAAGCTTCCTGCTAAACAGCTTCCTGCCCGAGCTTTTAAAGCGCGTAACGATGAAGCAAAAGACGCCCATTAGCCTATTTCTCGACGAGTCGGCGAAGCTACTGAGCGAGAACACCGAGCTAAACGAAGAGATCCTGCGCGAGTGCGAAGTGGAGCTGGTGCTAGCGTTTCAAAACGAGTTTTTGCTGAGGCGCGCGATCGGCGGTACGGCGTACGAGGCGCTGATGGGCAACCTTACCAACCGCTACTTCATGCGCAACAAAGACGTCGTGAGGCTGGGCGGCAGCGAGGTCGACTGCTCTACGCTGGAGAAATTCGAATGCGTGCTAGACGGCAACAAGATCGCGCTAGAGCCTATTTTCATAGACGAGGCGGAGTGCTTGCAAGCGCAACTGGAGTTTGAGCGCGAGAACCGCCTGCACGAGCGACTGCTGGGCAAAATCTACGAAAACCGCGTGATAGAGTTTGACGAGGAGATCGTGGACGACGGCAAAATCTGGGTGCGCGACGTAGATACGGGCGAGCGTGAGTGCGTGTTTTTCAGCGACGAGGTGCTGGATATCCGCCCGCAAGATATCTATAAACGCCCGCCAAATACCGGCGGCTACAACATCTCGCTCGAAGACGGTACGGACGACGCGCAGATAAGCTTTAGGTAAATTTGACAGCGACTAAACGGGAGTGTGGGTTAAATTTGACTGAGCTAGCGAGCAAATTTGAGCGTAAATTTGGGTCAAATTTGAAAGTCGGCGTAAATTTGAACGATATAGGTTAAATTTGCCGCTGTTATCTGTATCCAAATTTAACGAGCAAGCCAAGAAAAACCCGCTCATCGGCAGTCAAATTTAACAAAACCGTCCGCAAATTTATCTATCCTCGCTTCGGGTCAAATTTAGCCGCCAAACCAAACCCCAAATTTAAAGCGTAAATCTAAAATTTAGATTTTTATCTACGTTTTATATTTTTGCCGTCTTTGCTTACGCACGTAAAATCCACGGTAGCCCCGCCGTCATAAATCAAAGCTACGCCGTCTAAATGAAATCTATCGTCGCAGCCCGCTTCCTTGTCGCCTCGCAGTATCTCGTCCGAAGCGTCGTCAAAAATCTCGTAATAAGCACCCCCAAAGCCATCACTCCGATAATAAATCGTAGTCTTGCGCTCGCCTCCAAACGCCTCATTGCCCCAGATTCTTACGCCTATGACGTTTGCGCTTTTTAGTTTGGCTTTTAGTTCGCCAAAAGTCGGCGCGTCCCAGCCCAGTATCTGCAGAGGTTCTTGCACGCTCGTTCGCTCATCTACGCGGATGAAGCTCGCGGTTTGGTTTTTATCGGCATTCGCGGCGCTAAACGTCTCAACCAGGGCACCGTCTAAGCGCAGGTCAAACCAAACTCCGCGAGGCCTAATCTCGCGCGCAAAATCGCGCAATGCTAAAATCTCGATACGATTTTTTTCGTAGTTTCGCGCCAGCTCCCGTCCGTCGTATAAATTTAAGTAGACGGCCGTCGCCGCGATTAGAAAAATAATAATAAAAGACGCTTTATGGCTTATACTCATAAATCCTCGCAAATTCTTTTATTGTTAGTCTAATTTATGGCGTCAAGCACGCTAAATTTAAAATTTAACCCCGTGATTTAGCAGTTTTCTCACGCCTAGATTCGTGTCGATGCCGCTGATTATGGCGTTGTAGATGTATTCTTTGGCTTGTTGGATGGCGCCCTCTAGGCTCTCTCCTCTTGCGAGTAGGCAGGCTAGCGAGCTAGAAAACGTGCAGCCAGCGCCGATGATAACGAGCGGATCAGCCAGCGGCGTCTCAAAGTTTTGGACGCTGCCGTCCTTGCGGTAGAGCGTGTCGATGCTTTTGCCAGCAATGATGTGCTTTTTCACGATCACGTCGCACGGCAAATTCGTAAAATCATCGCCGAAAAGCACATCCGCTTCGCGCAGGTTCGGCGTCGTGACGGCGGCAAATTTCATCAGCTCTTTTAGCCTCTCGATGGCGCTATCTTTGATGAGTTTATGCCCCATTTTCGAGACGCAGACGGGATCTAGCACCACGGGGGCGGAGTTTTTTTCTAAAAAGCTCTGCACGACGTCCATGATAGGCTCGTTAAAGAGCATGCCGATCTTGACGGCGTCGAAGCTAAACTCTGCCGAGAGCATCTCGAGCTGATCGGCGATAAAGGACGGCTCTAGCGAGACGATATTTTTGATCTTGTCCGTATTTTCGGCCGTTAGCGCCGTGACCGCGGTCGCGCTATAGCAGCCAAAGTGCGCGCACGCCTTGATATCGGCTTGCAGTCCCGCGCCGCCGTTGCTGCACGAGCCTGCGATGATGAGGATTTTTTTCATTTTTTGCCTTTTTTCGTTTTTAAAAGCCGTATTATAAACGACATTGCATTAACGACGCGTTAAAGATAGAAATTTATAAAATTTTAAATCTATTTGCACTACAATTTCTATAAAGATTATCAAAATAAAGGAGAAAAAGAGATGGAAAAGATCGCTTTTACCGATGCCGTTTCAGAGACTCTGCTCATAAATTTATACCTTAGAAGCCTCGAAAACAAGCACCCCGAGCCGATTTTAAAAGACGAGTTTTCAAAGGACGTCGTAAACCGCATCGAGTATGATTTCGCTAAATTTGACCGCTCAAAGCTAAGCAGGGTCGGCGTAGCCATACGGGCGAGGTTTTTCGACGATTGGATAGTAAAATTTACCCGCACGCACCCGAGCGCCGTCATCGTGCAGCTTGGCGCCGGGCTTGATACCAGACCCCTGCGGCTAGCTCCTCTTTGCCCCGAGGCGACCTTTTACGACCTTGACTTGCCGGACGTCATAGCCCTTCG
>CAURKE010000029.1:0-7761 GCA_963525055.1 uncultured Campylobacter sp.
GAACGGCTTGCTTTATGGCAAAGATATACTCGCCCGTAGCGTTTGACTGCTCTATATCGTTTCTCTCAGGCTCGATAGCTGCGGGCAGGACTATGTCGCTAAGCTTGGCTCCGCTAGTCCAGTAAGGCTCCATAGTTATTACGGTATCTAGCTTTTTCCACGCTTGTACCGCGCGGTTTAGCTCCTGATGCCTCGTAAATATCGAGCCGCTGGCGCTTACGGAAACTCTCATGCGCGGAAGTTTATAAATTTTACCGTTTCTTTGCATCTCTTGGCCCGGATTTAGCAGCGCGTCTATTATCCTGCTATTCGGTATGACGTAGCCTTTATTTTTTACCCAAGGGCTATCTTCCGTAGTGTATTTTTCGCTAGGGATCGAGCTTAACCCCTTTAAGACGGGTGCTTTAAATCTATCCGTGCTGGTCGTATGCCCCTGGTCGCAAGTCATAAAGCCGCAGCCCTCTTTGCCTATGTGCCCTAGCATCGAAGCTAGAGTGATGAGCATCCAATATGACTGCTCTCCGTGATCTTGCCTTTGGATGGCAAAACCGCTTATTATCAAAGACTCGTTTTTGGCTAGCGACACGCATAGCTCCTCTAGCTTTTTGGCGCTTACGCCGCAAATTTTGCTAGCCCAGTCTAAATTTTTAACTACATTGTCGTTAACGCCCAGGAAATAATCTTTAAATTTATTAAATCCGACCGTGTATTTTTTTATAAAGGCTTCGTCGTATAGATTATTTTCGTATAGATAGTGGCACATGCCTATCATCATAGCCGTATCCGTCCCCGGCACCACGCCTATAAAGTCTGAGTTTAGATACCTAATCGTATCGTTTTTATAGGTATCTACGGCGTAAATTTTCTTCTCGCCGTTTGCATTCGTCTCTTTTAGCTTGGCATATACATCATAGCCCTCGTGAGTAGGAACGCCTATGCCTATTTCATTGGTAGTTAGAGGATTGCTTCCCCAAAACACTATCGTTTTGGCTGACCTTAGTATCGCTTCCCATTTCGTCGGAGCTTCATTCGGTTCAACGACCCCGATAACGTGAGGCATGATAACGTGCCCCGCGCCGTAGGAGTAGTTGCCGTCTTCTGAGACGAAGCCGCCTAGTATCGTTAGCATCCTTCTCGTCGTCGCTCTGCCCCAGCTGACCTTACCGCTGCCGCCCCACCAGTAGCACTCGCCGTAGATGCTCTCGGAGCCGTATTTGTCGAAATTTTCTTTTAGGGCTTTTGCGGCTAGATCAAGCGCCGTATCCCAGCTAACTCTTACGAATTCCTCCTCGCCTCTAAGCTCAGGTTTATTCGGCCCCTTTTTCTCCAAGTAGCTCTTCCTTACGCAAGGATACAGCACTCTACTCTCGTTTTGGACGCAGTCTGCGACGGCGTTGTTTAAAGTACTCGGGAATTTATCCGCCTCAAAAGGATCTACGCTGGTTATCTGTCCGCTGACTACGTTTGCGTAAAACGGACCGAATCTGTTCGCGCAAAAAACTCTTTTTTGGTCAAAAAGCGTTTGGGTGACGCCCTCTATCCTGCTAGCTTGCAAACTAGCGCTAGCTAGCGCGCTAAGCTTTAAGAAATTTCGTCTTTTCATTTTTTCTCCCTTGAAATGAAATTTGGTTATCTCGTTTTTGGTGTTGCGTTACAATGTATTCTAGGCTAAGCCTACGACTAAACTTGAGGTCGTCGGCGTTATTTATTAAACCTCCTTGAAGTATGAAAACTAATTTTATCGTTATATGATATTATAAGAGATAAAGAATAAAAAGTATATAAAAAATGTGATTTTTAGTAGATATTGTTTGGTTTTAAGCGTATAAGAGCGTGAAAGCGACTGTAAAATTTATAAAAATGGCTAAAATTTGAGCTAAATTAAGATAGGCAAATAAAAATGTTAGATGATTATGGCGACCAAATTTATCTCATCGGCGACGTTCACGGCTGCTATAAAACCCTTTGCGCCTTAATAGATCGCTTGCCGCGCGGCGCCGATTCTAAAATTTGCTTCGTCGGCGATCTGATAGACCGCGGCGAGGGGAGTTTTGAGGTCGTGCAGCTAGCGATGCGGCGCGGCTACGCGGCCGTGATGGGCAATCACGAATACCGTCTTTTGCAACACAAAGATGCATTTTTACGCGGCGAGACGCCTAGCGATCCGCGCTGGTTTTTCCTAAACGGCGGCGCGCAGACTTTTGCTTCCTACGACAAAGCTAGCCGCGCACAGAAGCTCGCGCATATAGAGTTTTTATTAAATTTACCTCTTTATTTGGAGCTTGCTGCGTTTAAAAACGCACAGGGCAGGCGGCTTGTTGCGTCGCATTCGGCGATTGGGCGGATGTGGGCGCTACGCAACTCTCACGGCGATAGCGCGGCGGAGTTTAGGCGGCATATGCTTTGCAGCAGAGGCGATTTTAGCCAAAACGAAGGCGTTTTTTAACGTCTACGGCCATACGCCGATCGCGAGCCCCGATGTCACGGAATTTAGCGCAAATATCGACACGGGCTGCGTTTATAAGCATGATTTTGGCCGTCTTTGCGCGCTCGAGTTTCCGAGTATGCGATTTTTTATGCAGGAAAATATCGAGGACGGCAGGTGAGATTACTGGGCTAAAATTTCATCGTAGCTTTCTTTGATATTAACTATTTCATTATCTATAAAATCACAACTTAGGCGCAAAATTTTACCATTCGAAAACATGTCTCTGACATGCGCCGCTAGGATACCTGCATCTTTGTCGCTTGAGCAAGGTATCCTAAAAATAATTTCCGTTTCTATGTCGTCTACAAAATTTGTTTTTTTGTTTAGATTTTGATATAAATTTCTTGTTGTGATTCTGACTGCAGAGCCATAGTACTTGCCGTCAAGCGTACACTCTGCTAATGCTTTTATTAAGCCGCCCTTTATATCAAAGACAGAAACAAAACCACGTTTTACAATTTTTATCTCTTCTTTTGTCATTTATGGACTCCTTTTTTGATTAAAATTTTGCTTTTTACAAATACGTCATATTTTAGTAAAAATTGGCTAAATAAATTTTGTGTCATTTTTAAAATTTGACATTTTCAAGATACGGGTCTCGGTGAGTAAATTTGAAGCCGAAATTTACAAATTTAACTTCAAATTTAAATGTAAGACGATAAGGCGAAGTATTTTTTCTTTAGACGAGGCGGAAATGAGCCGAGCGAGGGCGCATACATATAGTATGTAACTGAGGTTCGGTGAAATTTCCAACGACGTATAAAGGAAAAAGACAAGCCGCCAAATTTAAAGCTTGCGTATCTTGGCGATCTCGTCGCGCAATGCCGCCGCCTTTTCAAACTCCAGCTGCGCCGCGGCTTCCAGCATCTGCTTTCTTAGCTCTTTGATTATGCTT
Source organism: uncultured Campylobacter sp. (assembly GCA_963525055.1). Taxonomy (GTDB): domain Bacteria; phylum Campylobacterota; class Campylobacteria; order Campylobacterales; family Campylobacteraceae; genus Campylobacter_A. The sequence goes on from CAURKE010000029.1 coordinate 3,384, forward strand.
GCTCGCTCGGCAGCAGGCATTTTTTCCATATTTGCGCCTTTTCTTAAGATCTCCGTGCCGTCCTCGACGTGCAGACTCTCTTCGATGTTTCGGCTGGCCGAGCGCGGCGTGATGCCGTGGGTGTGGTTGTACTCCTCTTGCATCTTGCGTCGCGCCAGCGTCGTATCCATCGCTTCTTGCATGGATTTGGTGATCTTTTTGGCAAACATCAGCACCCGTCCGTTTACGTTTCTAGCCGCACGTCCCATCGTTTGGATTAGGCTTGTCGTAGAGCGTAAAAAGCCCTCCTTATCGGCGTCCATGATGGCTATGAGGCTAACTTCGGGCAGGTCAAGCCCCTCTCGGAGCAAATTTATACCGATGAGCATATCAAACTCGCCTCCGCGTAGCCCGCGGATGATCTCGTTTCGCTCGACGGCGTCGATGTCTGAGTGCATGTATTTGACCTTGATACCAAGCTCGGTGTAGTAGCGGCTGAGCTCCTCGGCCATCTTTTTAGTTAGCACGGTGACTAGCACGCGCTCGTTTCTCTCGATCGTTTTTTTCGCCTCGTCAAATAAAATTTCCACCTGATTTTCGCTATCTTTTATCTCGATTAAGGGATCAAGCAGTCCCGTCGGGCGTAAAATTTGCTCGTAGACGTGGCCGCAGCTCAAATTTATCTCGTATTCGTTCGGGGTCGCGGATACGAAAAGAAATTTAGCGCGTTTGTTTATAAACTCGTCAAATTTAAGCGGACGATTGTCAAGCGCGGATGGGAGGCGAAATCCGTACTCCACCAGCACCTCTTTGCGGCTGCGGTCTCCCGCGTACATACCGCGAAACTGCGGTAGGCTCACGTGGCTTTCGTCCACGATGACTAGGTAGTCCTTGCCTCCCAGCTCGAAATAATCAAACATCGAGTAGGGCGTCTCTCCCGCCTTTTGCCCGGTTAGGTGGCGCGCGTAGTTTTCGATGCCCTTGCACATGCCCGTGCTGCTCATCATCTCTAAGTCAAATTCCACTCGCTGTTTTAGCCGCTGTGCTTCTACGAGCTTGCCTTGCTCGCTAAATTCTTTTAGCCGCTTTTCTAGCTCCTCTTCGATCTGTTTGATTGCGATTTTTAGGCGGTTTTCGCCCACGATAAACTGGCTGGTCGGGTAGAGGATAAATTTTTTCAGGTCGTGTCTTTTTTTGTTTTCCAGCACATCCAGGCTATACATTGTCTCGATCTCGTCGCCGAAAAACTCGATCCTAAACGCTTCGTCGTTAAAATATGCGGGATATACGTCCACCACGTCGCCGTTTACGCGAAAGTCGCCGCGGTCGAAATAAACGTCGTTTCGCTTGTATCCCATATCCACTAGCTTTTGCAGTAGCGCGCGCTGATTGATTTTATCGCCGACGTTTAGGTATGCAACCATGCCTTGGTATTCGCTAGGATTACCTAAGCCGTAGTTGGCCGATACCGACGCCACGCACACGACGTCGTCAAAGCTAAGCAAGCTTGCCGTCGCAGAGAGGCGCAGACGCTCGAGCTCCTCGTTTACAGAGCTGTCCTTTTCTATGAAAAGGTCTTGACGCGGGATGTAGGCTTCGGGCTGATAGTAGTCGTAGTAGCTGATAAAGTACTCCACGTGATTTTTAGGGAAAAAGCCCTTAAATTCGCTATAAAGCTGTGCGGCGAGGGATTTATTATGCGTCATGATTAGCGTGGGCATGTTTAGTTCGCGTATAACGTTTGCCATCGTAAATGTCTTGCCCGAGCCCGTGACGCCTAAAAGCGTTTGATATTTGTTTCCTGATTTTACGGATGCTACGATATTTTGGGCTGCACGGGCCTGATCCTCGCTCGGGCTAAATTTGGACGAAATTTCAAAATTTTTCATTTTTTACCTTAAAAATCAGCTTTTTTTGTTACAATTACGTAAAATTATACCAAAACTAAGGAAAAATGATGTTTGACGACGATAAAGTGCTAAATACTCTAACCGATAGAGTAAACGACCTACTAGCTAGATATAACGAAGTTTGCGATGAAAATGAATCTCTACGCAACGAGCTAGTAAGCGTAAAAGCACAAAACGAAGCCAAGAGTAATCAAATCGCACGCCTCGAAGAAGATCTAAGAGCCAAAAACACCGAGAGCGACGACGTCATCCGCAAGATCGAAGCGGTACTGGGAAAATAAATAAGCTATGAGAAAAATAACGGTCAAAATCGCCTCTACTTCTTATACTATCAGCCTCGAAGACGAATTTGCGCAAAGCTTTGAACGCGAGTGGGATACTTTTACGGACGGTAAAAGATATCTTGACGTAAAAGAACTACTTAGTGCCTTTGTGCAAAAATGTTATGAAAACTACCAACAAGAGCGCGAACTGCGCTCACTGGCCCAAAAGCTCAGCAAAGAGATCGGCTAAAATTTGCACTTTCGTTTCGTTTTTACACGCTCCTTATAAATTTATTGCTATTTTATTTTTTTTTAAGTTAAAAGTCGTATAATTCCGTTTAACTACATAAGTGTATGTAGAATTCATACAAGGAGTCTCATATGAGAAAAGGTTTTACAATGATCGAGTTGATCTTCGTGATCGTTATTCTAGGTATCCTAGCTGCTATAGCTATCCCAAGACTAGCTGCTTCTAGAGATGACGCAGAGGCTGTTAAAACTGCAAGAGCGATGAGCGTTTTGGTTAGTGATGTATCATCATATTATGTATCGCAAGCTACTTTAGGTGCAAAATTAACTGACATGACTGGAGTCAAATTTGTTGGAACTCCAACATTAACAGGTCAGATTGATTCTGCCGGTAAGAAATGCGTAGCGGTTACAGTAACAGCAGGCGATGCTAATAATCCCCCTGTAATTACGTTTAGCAATGGCGATGATGCAGCTGCTGCTAACACCATATGCCCAAGACTTCTTACTAACGGCGCAGTTAAGAATCTAATGGATAAAACATATGCAAAAACTACTGTACCAGCTGGCGGCGGTACTCCTACAGTTACACAAGAAAAAGGTATAGCTATCGGCGGCACTACTACGATTAAATTCTAATTTTTAATCAAGTAGTTACATATGAGGCCTAAGACTTTTCTAAGTCTTAGGCCTTTTTAAATTCTATTATCTAGATTTTTATTTATAGATTATTGTGGTATAATCTTGCTAAAAACAAAAGGAATGCAAATGAAGCGAGCATTTACTATGATTGAACTTGTTTTTACTATAGTTATCATAGGTATTTTGGCGGCAATCGCCGTGCCTAGACTGTTTGTTAGCAGAGATGATGCGGTACTGGTTAGGGCCAGATCTGATATAGCATCGATAAAAAGCGCTGTTACAAATGCATATAATGCAAATATGCTAACTGGTAATTTTACCTATCCGGCACTCGAGAAAGTAGGTAGCACTACTGGACTTTTATTTGAAAATGTTTTACAAAGTGGTATAAAAATTGATAATAAAAGCGGATGGACCAAGGATGGGAATGACTATATTTTTACACTTCGTGGAAGTTCCACTAGATTTACTTATGATCAGGCAAGTGGCACTTTTTCGTGCCCTAGAACCAATAGTCTTTGTAGCGCCTTAACGGAGTAATGCTCTACTACCAAATAATTCCAAGCGGCTTAAACCTTAAGCCGCTTACCTACAGCTCAAATTTTAAAATACCAAATTTTACCCAAGTCTTAATCAATATAAAAAATAAAAAAACTATCGGCTACGTTCTCCAAAGCGTAGCCGAGCCGAATTTTAAAACGCTTGAAATTTTAGAAATTTTACCCGCCTCGCTTACACCGATACAAATCTCGCTTTTAAAATTTATCTCGCATTATTACGTCGTAAATTCATCTGTTGCGGCTGGGCTTTTTACACCGCTAGAGATTGATTCGCCTTGCTTGAAAATTTGTGAAAATTTGGTAGATGCGCAAGTTTTAGACAGTACGAACGAACTAGATGATAGCTTTGAATCAAAATTTGATGACAGAAGGGTGGCAAATTTAAATAGCGGCGACTATCAAAAAAATTTGAACTCAAATGGGAATGTTGCTACTGAATTAAAATTTAATACCTCTGAGCAGTTGCCCAAAACAGCTTTCGACCAGCAGCCTGCAACCGAGTTTTTTCCAAAAATCCCGAACCTAAACCAAGATCAGCAAGAAGCGCTAAAATTTACAAAAAGCCATAAAATGAGTTTGATTTTCGGCGACACCGGAAGCGGCAAGAGTGAGATTTATTTTTCGCTCATCCGCGAGTATCTACTCGCGGGCAAACAGGTTTTGCTTTTGATGCCTGAAATCTCGCTCACGCCTCAGATGACAAAGCGACTAAAAAACTACTTTGGCGAGAAATTCGGCGTGTGGCACTCTAAAATAACTCCAAAAAAGCGCGGCG
>CAURKE010000030.1:0-7708 GCA_963525055.1 uncultured Campylobacter sp.
CTAGGTATCAGCATAATGCAAACCAAAAACGACACCACGATACCGCCGCTCACGCTCATACCGAAGGAGTTAAAATACTGCCCGACGATGCCCTCCATAAAGGCAATCGGCACAAACACGCAAAGCAGCACCGCGCTAATGCTAAGCACGCTAAAGGCGATCTCGCGCACGCCCTCAAAGCTCGCTTTTAGTGGATTGCTCTCGCCTTCTTGCATCTTTTTGGAGATATTTTCTACGACCACGATCGCATCGTCGATAAATATACCGATACCAAGCGTGAGAGCCAGCAGCGTGAGGCGGTTTAGATCAAAGCCCAAAACATCGATGATGAAAAACGTCCCCACGATACTAGCCGGGATCGCAAGCGCGGCGATGATAGTCGCGCTAAAGCTTCGCAAAAAGAAAAAGACGATGACGACCGTGAGCGCGACGCCTAGCATCATGTCAAATTTGACCTGATTTATGTGCTTTAGGATACTCTCGCTCTTTTCATAAACTCGCTCTACTTCGTAGTTTGCACCCAGTCTTGCCGCTAGTTCGTCCGTTTTAGCTTTAAGCGCGTCTATCGTCTCGATCGTGTTTGCGCCGCTTACTTTTATAGCGTCAAGCAGCACTCCGCGCTTGCCGTTATACATCGCTACGGCGTCGGTGTCGTGATGAGATAGCTCTATGCGCGCGACGTCTTTTAAAAATACATCCTTTTGCAGACGGATATCCTCTAGCTCCTGCACGCTTTTAGCGTCAAATTCGCTCTTTAAAAATATCTCAAACTCGCTGTTTTCCAGCTTACCCAGCGGTGCTTTTAAATTTTGCGATTTGATTATATTTATGACCGAGGCCGCGGTTAGGGCGTATTTATCGAGTTTAAACGGATCAAGGTAAATTTTAATCTCAGGCTCCAAAAAGCCCTTATCATCGACCTTGCCTACGCCTTTTACGCGCTGCAAAAACGGCTTTGCCTCATCTTTGACCGCTTGCATAAGCGCGGTTAAATTTTCGTCCTTGCGGCTAACGAAAAAGCTCGCCACCTTGCCGCTGTCGCTACTAATTTTCTCTATCTCGGACTGGGCATCGAGCTTTGCCTTTGCGACCTTGTCGCGCACGTCGTTCGCGGCGACGTCGATGTTTTTCTTGAGATTAAACTCGACCGTGACGATACTGAGGTTGTTAAATGTATATGACCTGATCTTTTTGATACCGTCTATCGTCGAGACCTCGTCCTCGATCTTTTTGGTGACCCTACTCTCGATGAGGCTCATATCGCCCGGCGCATAGGTCGTGATCTTAACCAGCGGGATGACGACCTCGGGAAAGAGATTTACCGGCATCCTAAAAAGCGACATCGCGCCGAAAAATACGAGCGCGACAAAAAACATCAGCGTCGTAATCGGGCGATTTATGGCTAGTTTATACATTTTGAGCCTTCGCTAAAACGGGCTTTTGCGGCGAATTTATCCGGCCGCCCTGCCCTGCATAAAGCGTTTGGAGATTAGCGGCTAGTAAAATTTGCGCCGCGCCAAATTCGGCGTTTAAATTTACGCCGCTTTGTTTATGCGACAAATTTGACGCGCCCATCAAATTTGCATTTTTTGCGGAGGAGTCAAATTTAATGCCATAAGCCAAATTTGAGTTCAAATTTATCTCGCTTTTCGTTTGCGCCGTCAAATTTGAAAACCGCGCCGTGCCAAAGTTAGCTTTTATATCGTCAAATTTTGCGCCGCTAGCGGCATGCCCGCCGTTTTTAAAGCCGTCAATTTTAAGCCCAAATGTTTTATTTGTGTCCTCTTTTTTAGGCTCGGCATCCGTTTCAACCTGCGAATCTGAGACGATATATCCCTCGCCAAAAAGCCCCGGCGTCAAATTTTGCGCCTGCACTTCGGCGTAAATTTTGCCGTTTTTCGTATCGACAGTCGGGTAGATGAGGCTGATTTTACCGCGTCTTTCCTCATTTTCGCCGTCTAGTTTATAGATAAATTCGCTACCTATTTTCACGCGGTCTTTAAATTTCTCGTCAAAGCTAAGCTTGAGCTTGACGTCTGGATACGAAAAAATCAACATCAGCTTTTGCGCTACGCCGCCGACACCCTCGCCGACCTCGATGCTCTTGCCAGATATCGTCCCGCTAAAAGGCGCGAGTAGCCTCGTATCCTCAAGTCTTTTTTGCGCCAAATTTAGCGCCAGATGCGCTCTGTTTTCGGCTAGCGCCGCTTTTTTAAAATCAAATTCCGCATTTTCAAAAGCCTGCTTCGAGCTCACGCTTTGAACGAGCTTAAATTTATCCAGCACGCTTTTTGCGTGGGCTTTTGCCGTCTGCGCGCTCTCTAGGTCGTTTTGAGCGAGCTTTACGGCTAGCTTTTCGCTCTCGTTTTCAAGCTCGAGTAGCACGTCGCCGCGCTTTACCGCGGAGCCTATTTCTACGTTTACGGCCTTCACGATACCGACGGCTTTTAGCGCGAGCTGCGCGTCTTTTGCGGGCGCGACGTCAAAGCTCGCGTAAATTTTATCCTGCGCGCAAAGCGCAACTGCCGCGCTCAGTAAAAATAGTAAAATTTTATTCATTTGCGCTCCGTTTTTTCGATATTTTCGGCGATTTTGCCGCCGCGCTCGTACAGATACTCCGCCTTTTTGATCTCAAATTTACTCTTGCTTAGCTCCAGCGCGCTACCTGCGCTAAAGCTCTGCGCGGTCGCGTTTAAAAACTCGACGTATCCGAGCAGCCCGGCTTCATACTTTTTACTAACGGCATTTAGCGAGGTTTGCGCCGAGTTTAGCGCGCTTTCGCCCGCGGCGATCTTTTGCTCGAGCGTCTTTAGATCATTTTTGATATTTGCTAAATTTAGCTCGTTTTGCAAGCGCTTTTGATCTAAATTTAGCTTCGCTTGCAGCGCGCTTATGCGCTTTATCTCGCGCTGCTTTTTGTTCGCGCCAAAATCAAACGCCTTCCAGCTAAAGCCCAAAATCAGCTCGTTTGTGTTTAAATTTGGCTTAAAAAAGTCGTCAAAATACGGCTCCAGCGCGCTTCTATACTGCGCGGGCAGTAAGTTTCTATCGTAATGCGTGCGCATAAAGGTGTAGGTATTTTTAATGAAAATTTGCGGGTTCGTCTCGGACGCGGTTATTTTTTCATCCTCCAAGGCCGCGGCAAAATTTAGCCTAAGCGCCTCAAGCTCGGGCTTTTCGCTTTTTTGCGGCGCGGAGTCGTCGTCTGCAAACGCGATCCTAGAGCCCGCAACAGGCTCGATATCCCTGCCAGTTAGCGCGTAAATTTGATTTTTTATCTCGTTTTGATTTTGCGTGATTTCGAGGCGTTCGGCGAGCGCCATGGCATATCTAGCGTTTATCGCTTCATACTCGCTCTCGTCGCTAAGCCCTGCGCGGTAGTACTTTTCCAGCCTATTTAGCGCGTTTTTTAGATAGTTTATCTCGCCCTCTTTTGCCAGCGCAAGCTCGCTCAGCGACAAAAAGCCAAAATAAAGCTTGGTCGCGTTAAACGCAAGCAGGTTTTGATACTCCTCGTTTTTTAAAATTTCAGCCGCGCTAAGGTGCGAAAGCGAGCTCAGCAGAGCTTCTCTTTTGCCGCCGTCATAAACGGCAAGCTCCAAAATAACCCTTGCCGTGGCGGCTCTTTGCGGGCGCAGGACGTTTATGTCGCCGCTTAAAAAGCTGTATCCTCCGTCGATCGTAAGGCTTGGCATATATGCACTCTTTACGGCCTCTTTTTGCAGCTGCGCTTTTTGCGGTTCGTAGTTTGAAATTTGAGCTAAATTTGAGCTCTGCGCCGCCGAAATAAGCTCGGGCAAATTTCCGTCAAATTTAACCTCCGAACCGACTAAAAAAACGCAAAAACTCAAAAATATATAAATTTTTTTCATCTAAACCCTTCCCTATTAGCTCTGGGCGGCGCGGGCTAAATTTGAGCAGGTTTGCGCCGTCTCGGGCCTGGCGCCGTAGGTAAAATAAAATAAAAATTTAAGCGGCGCACGGAGCATTTTTAAGATTATAGCGACAAAAAACCTAATGAAAGCTTTTAACGAGATTCATGACGAGCAAATTCCACCCGTCGACGAGCACGAAAATAAGCAGCTTAAACGGCAATGAAATCATTGTCGGCGGCAACATCATCATACCCATCGCCATGAGCACGGAGCTAACGACCATATCGATGACCAAAAACGGCAGATAGAGCAAAAAGGCTATCTCAAACGCCGTTTTCATCTCGCTGATCATAAACGCGCTCATTACGACCGTGAGCGGGATATCATCGAAGCTTTGCGGGTTTGGCATATTTCTGATACGCAAAAACAGCGCCAGATCTTTTTCCCGCGTATTTTTTATCATAAACTCGCGAAACGGCTTCACGCCGCGCTCAAAGGCCTCTTGGTAGCCGATTTGTTCGCTTAGGTAGGGCTGTACGCCCGCTTCGTAGGCTTGCTTGCCTACAGGCTCCATGATGAAAAACGTAAGCACCATCGCAAGGCTAATAAGCACCGTAGACGGCGGCATCTGCTGCGTACCCATCGCCTGTCGCAAAAACGAAAAAACGATAATAAGCCGCAAAAAGCTCGTCATCATAAAAACCAGCGATGGCGCGAGCGTGAGGACGGTAAGGACAAGTAAGACGTTTAGCGAGCTAACTAGCTGAGTGGGCGTGGTAGGCGCGCTTAGGCTGAGATTTACAGTCGGGATCGTGACGTTATCCTCGCCGATCGCGACCGCCGCAAAGATAAAAAACAGCAAAAACGTCAGTTTTTTCAAATTTACTCCTGCGCGTCCAGTATGCTTTTTTGCGTTTTGGCTTTGTCGTCTAAATTTAACGAAACGAAGTGGATCTCGACCCTGCGGTTTTTCTCCCTACCCTGCTCGGTAAAATTCGTCGCAAACGGCTCAAATTCGGCCTTTGCGGACGCTGTTAGTTTTTTGGGATCGACTCCGTCTTTGATGAGCTCGCTCACTACGCTGATAGCTCTAGCCGATGATAGCTGCCAGTTATCTCTAAACTCGGCAGATCCCGGCTGCTCGCTGTCGGTATGTCCGATCACGTTTGCTACGACGTCAGGCGGCAGCTTTGCTATCACCATCGCGATACGTTTTAAAAATAGCAAAGCATCGTCGTTTTGCAGCTGGGCGCTATCTTTAGCAAAGAGTAAATTTGCCGGCAATCTAATCACAAACCCGCTCTCGCTCTCCTCAAACGTAACCTCGGGCGAGCCGCTAGCGTGCAAAAGCTCGTTGATAGAGCGCAGAGTCTGCTCGAAATTCGACTTCACACCAGTGCGCTCCTTGTTTGAGGTGGCGTGATCGTCTTGGTTTTGCTCGGCGCTGACGTCCGGTTTCGTGCCGCCCTCAAGCACGCCCAAAGCCCCGCTTAGCGAGCCGATCGCAGCTTCTAGCTTCTTTGCGTCCATCGTACTCATAGAAAGAAGCAGTACGAAAAAGCAAAGCAGAAGCGACATCAAGTCGCCAAACGCCGCGAGCCACTCGGGTAAACATTTGGGGCAGTCGCCCGGATCGATTAACTTTTTAGCCATTTTTTCTACTTATCAAACTGACTAACGCGGTCTTTAGGAGGTAAAAACGATAGTAGCTTCATCTCGAGCGTCCTAGGGTTGTCGCCGGCTTGGATCGCCATTATGCCCTCTAGCATCAATACCTTTGCCGTGCCTTCGTCCTTGTCGCGGATACTTAGGATGTTTGCCACGGGCGAGCCCAGGATATTTCCTATCATCGCGCCGTAAAGCGTAGTAATGAGCGCAACCGCCATCGACGGACCGATAGCCGAAGGATCGGACATATTCATAAGCATCGCGACCAGACCGATGAGCGTACCGATCATACCCATCGAGCCCGCAAAGCCCGCGATTTGTTCGAAAATTTTGATATTATCGCCGTGACGCGAGCTAGCCTGCTCCATATCTATCTCAAGCAGCGTTCTGATGGCGTCCGGTTCGTTGCCGTCAACAGCCATAGATAGGCCCTTTTTTAGAAACGGATCTGTTTCGTTATTCGCATCGCTCTCAAGTGCCAAGATACCGTCGCGGCGAGCTTTTGTAGAGTATTCGACCATTTTTTTTACGATTTCGGGGAGATTGTAGGTTTTTGGCTTTACCGCGATGCCGTAAAACGTGCCTAGCTTTTTTATCTGCTCCATCTTAAAGCCGATCATCAGCGCGCAAATCGTACCGCCAAAAACAATCAAAACCGAGGGAATATCGATGTAAGCTCCGATTCCGACGCCCATCTGCATGGAACCGAGCAAAAGCACCATAATAACTATCCAACCGACGAGGCTACCTAAATCCATCTTGCAACTTTCTATTTATAAATTTTTAGTTTGTATTTTAGTTTTTTTTAGTTGAAAATACAGTTAAATTTAGGTTAGCTTTTTGCAAAAGGCGTTCCAAAGCGACATAAAATTTTTTAAATTTTGCGTTTTTGGTCGAATTTCGATTTTTCGGTACTTTTCTCACCTAAATTTAAACTCTAGTTTTGTACTAAGATTTGATTAAAAAAACGAAGCAAAATTTTAAACGAGAGCAAGAGATAGCGTCTTGCCGCGAGCGCAAATTTGGCAAATTTGCGCTCGCACGTGCAAAGGGCAAATTTAACTAGGCCTTTTTCGGCTTAAACGCCCTTTTTACCGTCATATAAAAGCCGCTAAATATAAAAAGCGCCATCAAAAGCGAAACTACCGACCACAAAATTTTACCCGCAACCCCAAAAAAGTACCCCGTATGCAGCTGATAGTTCGTGCTCTTTACCATGCCTACGGTTATGCCCTCGGTTTGTTTTTGCTCCGCCATCTTGCCCTCTTTTACGTTTACGGAGGTCATTTTTGGACGAGCGGTGCCAGGCGCGTCAGGTTCGTAGTATCTGACGTTTATCTTATCTCCGGCTGCTAGCATCAGGCTAAATTCTTTATACTCTATGCCGCTTGATTTAAATATCTCGTAAGCTCTCTGCACATCGCTAAATTTATACTCGGCGCTCTTTTTGCTCTCTGTTTTTTCGGGCGCGCCCTCTTTGCGCTCGGCCTCTTTTGGCAAATTTTGCGCGCTAACGAAAAGCTCAGTCACCGAGCCGTTATACCAGCGGTACGACCACATGAGTCCGGTTAGACAGATGACGAGATAAATCACCGCGCTTAAGGCGCCTAAACTCGTGTGCAGATTGTGAAAAAGGGCGTATTTTTTGAGTTTAAAATTCGGCTTTATCGCCTCGGCAAATTTGCGTTTTATCCTTGGAAAATGCAACCAAACGCCGCTTATCACGAGCACTATCATCGCGACCGTACTAGCGCCCACGATCTGCTTACCGACCTCGCCCGCGGTTTTATTGCCAGTTAGCGCAAAGCCTAAATTTCGGTGCAGCGACATTACGGTGCGAACAAAGGCCACTCCATAGTCCTTGCCGATGATCTGCGCGGTGTACGGATCGACCAGATAGGCATCGCTACCGCTAGCATAAATTTTGATCGCTTCGTTTTCATTTTTCGGCAGCACAAGCCTTGCGGGCTGTTTAACGCCCGTTTGCTCGCTAAAGCTTCGCAAGATTTTCTCCGCACTTAGCATTTCGCCGGTTTTTTCGACCTTGACGGAGTTTAAATTTATGATCTCCTCAAGCTCGTGTTGATACGACAAAATCGCGCCCGTAACGCCGATAACGAGTAGCGGAACGGCAAAAATAATCGATAAAATCAGGTGGAGATTAA
>CAURKE010000031.1:0-7680 GCA_963525055.1 uncultured Campylobacter sp.
ACATAGAAAATTCGCCGCAAAATTACGCCGAGATCAAAGAGATCATCGACCGCCGCTACGAGGAGTTTTTAGAAGCCAAAAAAGCCGGCAAAAGCGCAGAAAAATAAAGCTAAATTTACGCCGAGCGCAGTTTTTAAAGCGCAGAGTTCAAATTTGCGCGCGGACGAGTACAAACGATTTAGCCTTGGCCGAGCACAGATCGTAAATTTTAGATCGGTGCGGCATTTGCGGATTTAGCCGCGCCTCGTAGCAAGGCTAAACCTAGACCGTTAAGCTAAATTTGACGGCAAGCCGCCTCCGGTTGGTGCCCCCTTGCTACTTAAACCGCGGAGTCAAATCTCCCGCGCCCAGCGGCGACCTCCGCCGCTTTAGGCATGCTCCGCTCTATTAAATTTTTCCCCTGACATTTTATCTCCTTTTATCTATTTGCTTTGTAAATTTGAGTTTGAGTCTGATTTACTTCGGTTGCTATCTACGTAAATCACCTGAGCCATGCCCTTTTTGGCTCTACCTATAGCGCTCTTGATCCCGTCTTGCTTTTCCATTTCGTTTGCCCATTTTATGAAAGCCCTAATATCTTTAAACGTAGCATTTTCGTCGGGGCAAAAATGTGAATGAAAATTTATTTGATTGTCAAATCTTTTTATTCGTTTCGGGTCTATCGGCTTTGGTTTGTATTGTAAAAGGCCGTCTTCATATAGTAGCGAATAAGGAGCATGTTTGTATTTATTATTGGTTCTTTGTATCTTTTCCTCGGCCTCTTCGTCTCTACCTTGATTCATCTTATAGATATAGTTTTCTTTTTCTTTTGTATAGTATTTTACGTTATCGTAGCACTCCTCATACGCCTTCTTTAGCTCCTCTTTAGTGGGCTGCCCTACGACGTCGTATTTTAAAAGAAGCTCTAGCATGGGTTCGTAGTTTGGGATAGTATCTAGCAAGATATATAAAGATCGCATAAATTCGGAATCGTCTCTTAGTCCGTGAAAAAACGTATTTGGATGATCGTCTAGTTTCGGTCTATGCCCGCTAGCAAGGGCAAGTTCGGTCATCTCTACGTAGTTATGGGTTACTATATATCCTATCGGATCGTTTACGTCTTTGGATTCTTTATTGACTTGGTAATTATCTCGATATACTATCTTTACGTCGTCTCCGTCTATAATAAGCTTTTCGATGTTATTGTAAAACGGAGGATCTATGTAGTACTGCACCGCCTTTACTTCATCAAATTTAACCCCGCTATCAAGCAAGAGCTTAGCGGTCTTTGTAGAGTTATTTTCTATGGCGTAGGCCAGGGGCGAGAGTTTGTAGTTATCTTGCGCGCGAGCGTTTGCGCCCATATCTATCAGCCTTTTTGCCGTGACTTCGTCGTCGTAAAAGCTAGCGTACATCAAAGGAGTAACGCCGTCTATGACGGGGGAGTCTACGCTAATATATTATCTTGCATAAATTTTAAAATTTGATCCGTTTGCTTTGATTTTAAAAGCTTGCGGAAATTTTCGGCAAATGAGTCGTCTTTTATCTGCTTATCTATATCCCAATATCTAAAAGCAAAATCGTCTATCTCCTCTTGCGTTACGTATTTGCTTAGCTCCGAACCGGGGATTATTTTAGTATCGGCGGTAACGACGAAACGAGTGGGGCCGGATAGCTTTTCGTAAATAAAATTTACGAAAACGATGAGACAAAGAGCGGCGAGGCCAAGTGCGAGTTTGTTCAAATTTATCCCTTAAGTCAAATTTGCGAAATATTAGCCAAAGGGCGGTTAAATTTGAGTGAATTTGTGGGCGATAAATTTGAAAAATGCGGGAAAATTTAAATCAAGGCAAATTCGGCTAAATTTAAAAGCCGAATTTAAAAAAGAGCGGCGAAGGCTCAAATTTAACCCTTGCCGTGAGAAAATTATCGCTGTAAATTTACACGCCGAAAAGCTCGGCGCGCAAAAATCAAATTTATCTAGATAGCTTTAGCAGATATCCGTCCTGCGTATTTTCGATCTCGTGCTTGTAGCTGCCGTCCAGATCAAAAACTACGCGGTAAAATTTGCCGTGCGAGCCAAAAAGAGCCGTTTTAAACGCGCCGCAGTCAAGCTCGTCTTTTCTGGTGTTTACATCCGTTTGCGAGGCGAAGTCGATCACGACTTTGGTGCCTTTACTGATAGAGTAGTCCTTTAGCTTCTCGTCGGTCGTGAGGATCTTGATCTGCATCGGATAGATCTCGAATTTCGTCTGCTTATAGGCGATCTGCTTTTGCGGTTGCGGCTTTTCAAGCGGTTTTATGACGATGTCTTTTAGCGGCTCCTGCGCGGTCATGTTGCGCTCGGTAGGCTTTGGCGCGACGTCTATCGCGGCCGCTTTTGGCTCCTCTTTAGTGACCGAGACGTCGGGCTTTTCTACAACGACGGGCACTGCGATCTTGCTTAGCAAAAACTCGTCCTGCCACGAGATGCTTTTGTTTATATCGACGGTTTTTTCCTTGATACTGCCGTCGAGGCTTTTGTATTTTAGCGTGACGGAGATGAAGTTTCTAGCGTCGGCGGGAAATTTGAAATTTTGCTTTTCAAAAGGCGGCAAATTTTCCACGACGTTGCTGCTAGCCATGCTCGCGTTTACATCGCCTGAGGGCGCGAAAGGATTTTCTCTGCCCAAAGCCAACCCGCAAGCCAGCGCCAAAAGCCAAATTTTACCGATTTTCATAACTCCCCCGTTTTTAAATTTATAAAGCTAAATTTACCCGCCGCTGCTAGGCTCAAGCTCTTTTAGCTCGAAATACGCCTTTTGCAGCTGGGCGTTTTGTTTTTTTAGCGTTTCGACGTCGCGTTCTAGCTGCGTTTTTTGCTCTTGCAGGCTTAGCATCACGTCTAGCGAGCGCTTGCCAAAGATTATATTGCCCACGTAGATACCAAAACATATCACGCAAAACGCTATAAGCGTAAATCTGAGAAAAAGCCTGAAATCAAAAGGCTTTTTCTCGACGTATTCGTCTAGGACTTCGCTCAAATTTGATTTCCCAAAAACTCGTCCGTCTCGCGCTCGATCTCAAGCAGGCGGTTGTATTTGGCGTTGCGTTCGCTTCTTGAGGTTGCGCCCGTTTTGATTTGGCCCGTATTCATCGCGACGGCGAAGTCCGCGATAAAGCTATCCTCGCTCTCGCCGCTTCTGTGGCTCATCACGCAGCGGTAGCCTTTGCGCTGCGCTAGGCGGATCGTCTGCATAGTTTGGCTGACGGTGCCGATTTGATTTGGTTTTATTAGGATCGCGTTGCCTACGCCTTTTGCGATGCCTTCGCGTAAAATTTTCTCGTTCGTTACGAAAAGATCGTCGCCCACGAGCTGCACTTTAGAGCCAAGCTTGCTCGTTAGCTTCGCCCAGCCCGCCCAGTCGTCCTCACTCAGGCCGTCCTCGATCGAAAATATCGGATACTTCTCGCAAAGCTGCGCGTATCGCTCTATCAGCTCTTCGCTGCTAAATTCCTTGCCCTCTAGCTTATATTTGCCGTTTTCGTACAGCTCGCTAGCTGCGACGTCAAGAGCTAGTTTGATCTGCTCGCCCGCCTTGTAGCCCGCTTTTTCGATAGCTTGCATGATTAGTTTGATCGGCTCTTCGTTATCGTTTAAATTCGGCGCAAATCCGCCCTCGTCGCCCACCGCCGTGCTATGGCCTGCCGCGTTTAGAAGGCTTTTTAGCGTGTGGTAAATCTCAGTCGCCGCTCGCAGCGCGTCGCTAAATTTATCAAATCCAAACGGCATAATCATAAATTCTTGAAAATCCACGCTGTTGTTCGCGTGCGCGCCGCCGTTGATGATATTAAACATCGGCACCGGCAGTACGCTAGCGTTCGCGCCGCCAAGGTAGCGATACAAAGGCACGTCAAGGCTCTTTGCCGCCGCGCGCGCTACCGCCATAGATACGCCAAGCACGGCGTTTGCGCCCAAATTTGAGTAGTTATCGGTACCGTCAAGCTCGCGCATCTCATCGTCAAGCGCCTTTTGATCGAATGCATCCAGCCCGATCACGGCCTCCGCGATCTGCGAATTTACGTTTTCAACGGCCTTTAGCACGCCCTTGCCGCAGTATCTCTCGTCTTTATCGCGAAGCTCCAGCGCCTCGCGTTTGCCCGTACTTGCGCCGCTTGGCACTACCGCGCTTGCTACGGTGCCGTCGCTCAGAGCTACGGTCGCCTTCACGGTCGGGTTGCCGCGACTATCTAGTACCTCTATCGCGGCTACGTCTTCTATAAATATCATTGTTTTATTCCTCCGTATTTTCTTCTATGCTTTCGCCGTCTTCATCTTTGCCGCCCGCGCCGCTTATTAGCTTATCTAGGCCGATCGAGCTTTTTATCGTCGCTACGATCTCGTCTGATATCTCGGGGTGCTCTTTGAGATAGGCTTTCGCGTTTTCGCGGCCTTGGCCGATTTTGGCGGCTTTGTAGCTAAACCACGCGCCGCTTTTGTCGATGATATCGAGCTTCACGCCGTAGTCGATGATCTCGCCGTCGCGGCTGATACCCTCGCCGAACATTATGTCAAATTCCGCCGTTTTAAACGGAGGCGCGACCTTGTTTTTCACGACTTTTACCTTCGTGCGGTTGCCGATAGGCTCTTCGTTTTGTTTTAGAGTAGCGATTTTTCGCACGTCTAGGCGCACGGATGCGTAAAATTTAAGTGCGTTACCGCCCGTAGTGGTCTCAGGCGTACCGTAGCCCATAGCGCCGATTTTCATACGAATTTGATTGATAAAGATCACGGTCGTGTTCATCTTGTGCACGACGCCGGCTAGTTTGCGCAGTGCCTGGCTCATTAGTCGCGCCTGAAGCCCCACGTGCTGATCGCCCATATCGCCTTCTATCTCGCTTTTTGGAGTTAGCGCCGCGACGCTATCCACGACGATAAGCTCAACCGCGCCGCTTCTAGCGAGGTTTTCTACGATCTCTAGCGCCTGCTCGCCAAAATCAGGCTGGCTAACGTAGAGATTTTCGGTATCTACGCCCAAATTTGCCGCGTATTTCACGTCTAGCGCGTGCTCGGCGTCTATAAAGGCGCACGTGGCTCCCGTTTTTTGCGCTTCGGCGATGATGTGTAGCGTCAGAGTCGTTTTACCCGAGCTCTCAGGTCCGTAAATCTCGATGATACGGCCCTTTGGGATACCGCCGATACCAAGGGCTAGGTCAAGTCCTAGCGAGCCGGTCGAGATACTATCTATGGCCTCGACTTGCTTGTCGCCAAGGCGGATCAGCGTACCCTTGCCAAATGCTTTATCTATCTGCTTTAAAGCCGCGTCTAAGGCCTTTTTCTTGTCCGAATCGTTTGTCGGCGGGACTATCTTTTTCTCTTCTTTTTCTTTTGCCATCGGCTTCCTTAAATTTAAAATAATCGTGCTGATTTTATCAAATTTGAGATGAATTTTTGATTATTCGCGTAAATTTGAGGCGGGTTTGAGCACGGTCAAATTTAGCCTAAATTTACGCCTTTTTTAAAACGTAAAGCAGCTCGCTCACGTGGGTCGGACGGCTGGCTAGGTTTCTACTACCGCGAAAGGCGTTGTATTTTTTCTCCAAAATTTGCACTTCGCCGAGCCTCGCTAAATTTTGGCTAAATTCCTCGCGCGCGATGAAGCCCTCGGAGTTAAACGAGATGAGCACGAATTTGGCTTTTAGTTTTGAGATTAGCTCAAAAAACGCCGGTGCGGCGGCGGATTTTTGATTAAACACCGAGCGGTTCCAGCCCCGAGCGATACCGGAAACCCGCGATATTTCGCTCGGACGCTCGTAGCTAGCGATCAAATTTAGCATAAAGTAGTTCGAGCCGTAGGGGTGCTGGTTATAAGGCGGATCAAGATAGACCAGATCAAGCGGCGGAAGCTCGGCGGCAAGCTCCTCGGCGCCTCGCCTTTGCACGTCAAATTCGACGTTAAAATTTGAAAAAACGGGCTTAAGCAGGCTGATGTCCGCCGTGATGCGAGATAGCGCGTGTTTGCCGCGTCCGCCAAACTGCCCAAGGCCGTCCTTGTTTTTGTGAAAACCCTTGAAAATACCGCTGGTGTTAGCGTGCACGCTAGCTGAATACAGCAGCGGAGCGATAAAAAAAACGCGCAGCTCCTGCGGCACGAGTGAGTCGATCATCTGGCGCGCGGTGTCTATGTAGGCGGCGTTTTTTCTCGTGTAAAAGACGCGGTCAGTCGCCAAAATATTTGCCTCGTCTTTTGGCGCGTAAAGCTCGCAGATAAAGCCCTCACGCAAATTTGCGCCGATTTCGCGCGTTAGTTTTTCATGCCAAAAATCAAGCTCTTTTTTCAATTTCGCGTTAGTGTTTGCGAGGTAGCATTCGTTTGTTACGCGGCTATAAAGCTCCAGGTCGTTTGCGACGATGAAATTTGCGTGGGATTTTAAAAACCGCGACACGATGCCGCTGCCGCTAAAAAGGTCGCAGCAGCTTAGCTTTTCTTTGCCGAGTGCCTCTTTTGCGATATTTACGCCTTGTTCGATGAAGCCTAAAAGCGAGCGTTTGTTGCCAAGATAAGTTAAAATTTGCTCTTTTAAATACGCCTGATTTTCCATATTTTTCTTTATAAATTCCGCATTTTTATGGCGATTGTAGCAAAAATTTACTATAATTTCGCAATTTAGCCGCGCGCGAAATTTAAAGCGGAGCAAAAAGGATAAAATTTGAAGATTTTTAAGCATATAAACGTCGCTCACTCGCCGGATGCGGACGATATTTTTATGTATAAGGCGATTGATTTTGGCTGGGTGAGTTCAAAAAATCTAAAGTTTAGCGCAACGGCGCTTGATATCCAGACGCTAAACGACGAGGCGCTAAAGGGCACCTATGAGGCCACGGCGATTAGTTTCGCGCTATATCCGCTTATCTGCGAGGAGTACGCGCTTTTGCGCACGGCGGTGAGCTTCGGCGAGGGTTATGGTCCAAAGCTCGTTAAGAAAAAGGGCGCGGTTTTAAAGCGAAATTTCAAGGTCGCGCTAAGCGGCAAACACACGACAAACGCCCTGCTTTTTCGCATTGCATACCCGCAGGCGCGCATAGTTTATAAAAACTTTCTCGAGATCGAGAGCGCTGTCTTAAGCGGCGAGGTGGATGCAGGCGTGCTGATACATGAAAGCATTTTGGATTTTTCGGACGAGCTTTGCGTGGAGCGAGAGATCTGGGATATCTGGAGCGAGCTAGCTGGCGAAAATCTGCCGCTACCGCTCGGAGGCATGGCGGTTCGCCGCAGCCTGCCGATAACGGACGCCATCGAGTGCGAGCGCGTGCTAACTGAGGGCGTACGCATCGCCACCGCGCATAAGCCCTTTTTGTCGCACATGCTCATGGAGCGAAATTTGATCCGCGTCGATAAAGAAAAGCTAAAAACATATCTAAATCTCTACGCAAACGACAGTTCCGTCTCGATGAACGAAACGCAGCTAAAGGCGGTAAATAGGCTCTTTGCGCTTGGCTACGAGCGCGGTTTTTATCCGCTGCCGATCAAGGCCGAAAACTACCTCGTGCCCACCGAGTACAACGATATAAGGTTTAGCTAATGCAATCAACGCTCATAGAACTCGGTATCGAAACCTTTAAGATCGCGCTTTATCTGAGCTTTCCTATGCTGCTCGCGGGCCTGTCGGCGGGCCTTATCATCAGTATATTTCAGGCTACGACGCAGATAAATGAGATGA
>CAURKE010000032.1:0-7592 GCA_963525055.1 uncultured Campylobacter sp.
GGATGCTCGTGGACGAGATCAGCCACCTGATGATATTTGAGGCGACTAGGGATCTGGCGCTGCGCGACGTGAGCGTGCAGACTCCGGTCGCCCAGGCTCAGGCCAAAAAGCTCGCGACAAAGGTGATGATTTGCCCTATTTTGCGAGCGGCACTGGGTATGCTTGATAGCGTATTTACGATTATTCCAGACGCAAGCGTCGGCTTTTTGGGCTTTCAGCGAAACGAAAAAACTGCGGAGGCGGAGTTTTTCTACGCCAAACTGCCTCGCGACGCCAAAAACCGCCTAGCCATCATCATCGATCCGATGTTTGCTACCGGCGGTACGGCTATCGACGCGGTTAAATTTTTACGCGAAAACGGTATAAAGCAGATCAAATTTATCTCCATCATCGCCGCCCCCGAGGGGCTAAAGCGCTTTAGCGAGGTTTACCCGGACGTCGAGGTCTATACGGCTGCGATCGACGAGCGACTAAACGAGAAAAACTATATCGTGCCGGGGCTTGGCGACGCTGGCGATAGGGTGTTTAATACGCTTTAAATTTGACGAACTAGGACGGCAAATTTAGCTTGTCTCAAAATTTGACCGAATTTGACTGCGATTTATGGAGTCAAATTCGGTTTTTATCTAGTCAAATTTGACGTAAATTTACTCTCGTTTTTACGGCGCAAAATTACCAAATTTGGATTTTGTCCGTAAAATTTGACGTCAAATTTACCGCCGGAGCAAGCGCTTCAAATTTATTCTAAAAGGTCTTTTTTGAACAAACAATTACTTAGAAACGTCATCTTGCCACTGGCTGTTTTGTTGCTCGCGGCGCTGTTTAAATTTATCGTCCCGGATAACTCAGCCGCTCCGAAACAAAATCAGCCGCAAAGCGAATTTAGAGGAAACGGCGTAGGCAAAAACGTAGCTGCTACGCCTTCCGCAAACGTCGTAAAAGACGGCATCTACACCTCAAAAGACGAGGTTGCGGCGTATATTTATAAATTCGGCGAGCTGCCGCGAAACTTTATCACCAAAAAAGATGCGCTCGCGCTCGGATGGGACGCTAAAAGCGGCAATCTATGGCAAGTCACGGACAAAAAAAGCATCGGCGGCGACCGCTTTTCAAATAGAGAAAAAAAGCTGCCAAGTGCCGACGGGCGCAAGTGGTTTGAGTGCGATATCGGATACCGCGGAGGGCGACGCGGAGCCGAGCGTATCGTGTTTTCTAGCGACGGGCTGATCTACTACACGCCAGATCATTACGAGAACTTTTATCTACTTTATGAGCGGAGGCGGTAGTGAAAATCATAACTCTAAACGGCGCGAAAATGCGCGAGAAAACGGCAGTCTTTGAGTATTTGGCGCGAAAATTCGGCTTGGGCCCCGAGATAAAAAACCTTGACGCGCTTTACGACGCTCTGGGCGAGATAAACGAGCCCACGCAAATCAAACTAAAAAATCATTCCTCTCTTGCCGCGCTAGGGGGTTATGCAGACGATCTGATCGCCGTTTTTACCGACCTTGCGGAGGAAAACGAGTGGGTCAAATTTGAGATTTTGTCTTGAGTTTTTGCCTTTCGTGCGGTAAATTTTAGGTCAAACTTGCGGGTTTATATACGCCATCGCTTTTGAATTTTAGCTATCCAAAGCTCGTATGCGGCAAATTTTAGAGTATGTTGCCGTGACGCGGATGCGCGAATGCGAGTCAAATTTATCCCGCGCGGAGCTCCAGCCCGTAATAAAACACGCAAAAGCCGAAAATTTAATCAAATTACGCCGCATTTGCTCCCGTATATTTTACGCACCGTTGCAGCTAGCCTTAACCCGTTTTTAGGCTTTTGATGATATAATTTCTCAAAAATAAGACTTTTGCGGTTTGAGGCGAGGTTTAAAAATCAGCAAATTTAATCAGTTTAAATTTAACGCCCCCAAACGCAAACGCTCTAAAATTTATCAAAAAAGGAGCCAAAATGAAAACGTTAGTAGTTTTATCCCACCCAAATTTCGCCGCCTCTCGCCTAAACAAGGCGCTGGCAAACGCCGCCAAAGGCGCGGGCGCCGAGGTTCGCCACCTAGAGGGGCTATACGGCACCGACGCCCTTAAAATCGACGTTGCGGCAGAGCAGGAGGCGTTTTTCCGCGCCGATCGCATCGTGTTTTTGTTTCCGATGATGGGCTTTAACGTGCCGTCGATGCTAAAGGCCTACATCGACTACGTGCTCAGCCGCGGCTTTGCCTACGGACAGGGCGCGAAGATCGCGGGCAAACAGCTGCAAATCGCCGTGAGCGCGGGCGGCGGGCTAGGCGAATACTCCAAGCACGGCGCGATCAAATTTAGCCTAAACGAGATTTTGCTGCCGCTTCAGTGCTGCGCGGACTTTTGCGAGCTCGTTTACGGGCGCATCTTTGCTAGCTGCGGCGTGGAGCCAGGCGTGCCTGATAGCGCGATAGAGGCGCATGCGGCGAGATTTACGAAGCTCTTAAACGACGAACTTGAAGAGCACGAGTATCAAATTTAACGACGCAAAATAGCCCAGCCTTGAGCTCAAATTTGCACCGCTAGCGGCGATTTCCTGCGCGAAGTCGCCGCTTTTCAAATTTAGCCTTAAAAGATAGCTTCGGATCTAAAGCTAGATGTGAGCTCGGCGCGTTTTGGCGGTTTTTCATTGCCGCATTTTGGGGCGATTTCTAGGCGGCCAGACCCGCGCCTTTTTGGCGTTTTGTTTCGTAGCTGGCGCATTTACGGCGCGAATCGGTCAAATTTGCACTATCGTTTCAAGGCTCGTAGCCCGTATTTTTTGACGCGGGCTATGATTTGGATTTTATGAAAATTGATTTTTACAGACTAGGATTTGGTTTTAAATTTAGCTCGTTTTGCCGCATTTTAAAACGGCGCAAATCCTTATAAATTCGGAGTTTTTATGATTTTTGGCAAGATTGATTATCTAAATTTACTTCCTTTCCACGTATTTTTAAAGCGCTCGCGCCTAAGCTCGCAGGATAAAAAAATCATCGAATTTAAAAAAGGGGTGCCTAGCAAACTAAACCGCGATCTGTGCTGCCGCAGAATCGATGCCGCCGTGATATCAAGCATCGAAAGCCGCAAAAAACGCTACAAAAAAGTGAGCCTGGGCATCGTCGCAAAAGGCGACGTCAAAAGCGTGCTCGTGCGAAAGGGTACCGCCGCGCGCCCGGATCCAGCGTCTGCGAGCTCCAACGCGCTAGCTGGAGTGCTGGGGCTAGAGGGCGAGGTGCTCATCGGCGACCGCGCGCTAAAGGCGTATCTGCGGGAGGGCGAGGAGGCGTTTTTCGATCTGGGGCGGGTGTGGCGCGAGCGGACGGGCTTGCCGTTTGTTTTCGGGCGATTTTCCTGCGTGAAGGGGCGCGGCGCGTATGAGCGGCTGGCGCGCGAGTTTTTGCGGGCAAATGTCAAAATCCCAAACTACATCCTCGCCAAATACGCTCAAACTAGGGGCATCAGCGCGGATGATATCAAATGGTATCTCAAATTTATCAGCTACGAAATCGGCGCGAAAGAGCGAAAGGCGCTGCGGATATTTTTCAAAGAAGTGCAAAAAAACGGGCGGACGGCGAAGCTTTTGGCACGAAGCGAGCGGTAAGCTCAAATTTACTCTAACGCGCCGTTTTAAATTTGCCTTTTTATCTCGGGCGGTTTTCGCGGTCGCTTCAAACGCCGTAGTTTGGAGCTTGATCCGTCCGCAACGCTAAATTTTAACCTCTCTAAGCGATGCATTTTTAGAAGCTAGCAAGATTTAGTCAAATTTGAAATTTTACGGGCAAATTTGTGGCTAATCTCGTCAAATTTCGCCCGCTTAAATTTAATTTTACGCCCGCCGCGAGCTCAAATTTTATTCGGCCGAATTTATATTTTGGTTTCGTCTTTACGACGAGATTATTTTACTTCAAATTTGAGCTTGGGCTAGATTTACTTCGGTTGCCATCTACGTAAATCACCTATATTTGCTTTCAACTATATTTTTTATTTCATCAGAAGTTAGTTTCTTGTATGGCTTTATTACATATTCGGTTGCGTTGTTTTTAAATATTACCTTATCTTTTTTGTCGGAAAACAAGATGTCTTGCATTGCATCCGCTTTTTTATACTCGTTTGCCCAAGCGATAAAAGTTCTTACATCGCTAAAGGTAGAATTTTGCTCGGAGCAGTATTTTTGCAACACGTTTTTTGTTAAATTTTCATATTTTAAGCTATAAGTCCCGTTGTCGTCTATACTATAAGCAAATGTGAGGCTAAGCGCGTATTTATCGTAGCACTCCTCATATGCATCCTTTAGTTGCTCCTTAGTCGGAGCATTAGGGAGGTCGTATTTTATAAATACCTCAAGCATAGGTTCGTAGTTTTCGTAGTTGCCTAGATATGCCCAGCCGCTTTGTTCTAACGGCCTGTTTTTCTCTTCTTCTTTTATACCTTGTAGTCCGATACCCATTTCAAACTCTTTGGGTTTATACCCCGTGCTTAGCATTAGTTCTGCCATCTGAGGCAGATTTCTATTTACTACGTAGAAAAACGGATCCGATTTATATCTAGTGCTCGACTCTACGCATTGCGGATTATTTAGATCCGTCTCTGGACGCCCCTGATCGTATTTGTAGCGTATGGTTATATTATCGTCATCGTTTATTATTATAGAATCAAACCTAAAAGACTCATAATACTTATTAGTATGGATATGAGGCGATACATACTCCACCTCTTCAAATTTAACCCCTTTTTCTAGTAATATCTTAGCCGTATCAACGGAGTTTAGCATAATAGCATAAGCCATAGGAGATAGGCCGAATCTATCTTTAGCCCTTATATCGGCTCCTAAATTTATCAAAGCATTTGAAGTATCTACGTCGTTTCTAAAAGAGCTATACATCAGCGGGGTTCTTTTATCCCTCATCTCTACGTCGGCGGTTAGGTTGTTGTCTTTGATAAATTTAACTACGAAGTTGGTATCTTTTCTGTCAAGAGCGGCCCTTAAAGGTACGAGCGTAGCGTTTTTCTCTTTATCGCAAACGATATCTCTAACTCCAAATCCAAACGCCTCTATCTCCTCTTGCGTTACGTATTTAGCTAGCTCGGAGCTTGGGTCTATCTTGGTGTCTGGCGTGATAGTAAAACCCGTTGGCATAGAGCTTGATCCAAATTTGACTCCCAAAAAAGAAAGATAAAAGAGGACGGCGGCGAAGGCGGCGAGGGTGAATAGAAATTTAAAAAAGCTTTGCAAATTTGATCCTTTTGCTCGTGACTAAATTTGCGAAATCTTAGCCAAAGGGCGGTTAAATTTGAGTGAATTTGGGGGCGCGGGATTTGAAAAATGCGGGAGTAAATTTGGGCGGGTTAAAATAGGGCTAAAATAAATTCATGCCGAAAAACGGACGGGTTTATCTAGCTAAATTTAAAGCTTAAATTTGCCTGCACGCACGAGCCTAGCAAGCAAATTTAAGCGCGCAAGCCTCAGTCGTCGAACTCTTGCGAGATGACGGGCGAGAACTCCTCCCAGCGGAGTTTGGTTTTGGCCGTAGGCATCTTGCTTTGAAACGGCTCTTTTTTCATCGAGGCTACCGCCGCACTGTCGCCGATCGGCGCAGGAGGGGCCTCTACGCCTAGTACTGCGCGCTCAAGATCGATAAAATCGCGCAAGATAACTGCGTAAGAGGCGAAAAAGTCGGCATTTTTATGAGCGGATAAAAATTTGATAAATTCGTCGATAAATTTATTCGTAACGTCCGTAAATAGCTTGCTGCTGATATTTGCCGCGCCCGCTACTTCATCGCGCAAAAAGGTCGCCGTGGCCAAAAATATAAATCCGACGTAGTCCTCGCTGTCTTTGCAGGCCTCTTTGTCTCTGCGGTACGGGCTTAGCTTCAGACACTCGATCACGCGCAGCCTAGCCGCGCCGTCGTCGCGCCCGTCCTCGTAAAATGAAGCGTTTAGCGGGATGTTGGAGTAAGAAAAGTCAAAAAGGACGTCGTTTTGCTCTCTGGCAAATTTCTCAAAGTCAAATTTGGCCAAATTCGCAAACGCAGCCTCGCTCTGGGGCGTAACTGGACTAGTCGCTAGGTAGGCTAGCTGCTCGCGCCAGCGGTCAAATTTACCGCCGTGCTCGTGAAAAAACATCGGATAGGCCAAAAACTCGTAAAAATACGCGCGCGCCTTGGTTAAGTTATTATCCATTTAAAACCTCTTCTCTCATTTGATCCATTTGCGCTTTTATCATTACTTTGGCTTTGCAGTCCGAGCAGCAGTACAGCGTCTTTAGCTTGGCTTTGTCGCCGTTAAATTTAGGTGCCATGATCGAGGCGATCTTCTCGACGGCCTTTTTGGTCGCAAACTCCTTGCCACACTCGATACAGGCGAAAAGTTCGTCTCTGGCTAGCTCGCTAAAGGTAAAGAAACTAGGCTCCAGATCGATCTTGCCAGGGCGTAAAAATATCGTGTCTTTTTCCGCGCAGCTAAGCTCGCAGTATCCGCACGCGGTGCAAACGCTCGGGTTAAAGACGATGGAGTTTGTCTTTTTATCGGCGACTAGGGCAGCGACGTTACACGCTCCCACGCAGCTTAGGCACAGCGTGCAGGTGTCTTGATTTATCTCGACGCGGCCGTATCTGATGAGCTCTGTGGTGCTAACGGAGCCTAAATTTTGCCCGTCCACAAGCCACTCTAGGCGTCTGGCGAAAATTTCGCGCTTAGGCAGTGCGTACTCGGTGACGGAGTGCTGCGAGCCTTCGATAAATTTAGCCTGAGATAGGGCGCTTTTTAGTTTGTCTTCGTTCCCTGCGACCAGGACGGCTTTTTCGTTAAATTTAAGCTCGTAAATTTGATTTACGATATCCACCGCGTCTTTGGTGCCTTTGCCGATATTTTGCTCGTAGATCACGATCTGCGCGCCGCTTTCTTGAAGTAGCGTTAGCAGATGCGTCTCGCTCAAAAATCTCTCGCCGCTCACGGCAAAAGGCAGCACGTTTGCGGGTAAATTTACGCTTAAGTTTTTTAAATTTGCCTTTGCAGGCACGATTAGAGCGATCTTGCCGCGGTAGAGTTTGGCTATCTGGGCAAACGAGTTTCGCGGCATATCGGAGTAATCAAGCGCGCCGCTAGGGCATACGCTCACGCAGCCGCCGCAGTTTACGCAGTCGATGTGCGAAAAAACTAGGTGCTTGGTTTCGTCCTCTTTTAGGATCGCTACCGTAGGGCAGGCCTCGACGCATCTGCCGCAGATCTCGTGTCTGCGCTCGTGATACTGGCAGATCGTGGAGTCGTAGTGGACGTGGCTTTTAAATTTAAATTTCGGACTTTGCGCATCTAGTTGTGCGGCGATCTCGTCGTCGCTTTTGCCCGCGATCTCGTAGCAGCCGCTTTGCTTTAGCATGTATTCGCGCGCGTTTTCGACTAGGAAAAAGTCGCAGTCCACCTCAAACTCGCCGTCCGGGCGCAGCACTAGCACGCTTAGCTCGCCTGCTGCGCCGTAGATAAATTTGATCTCAAAATGCGTCAGTTCGATAGTTTTAAAGCCTTTTTCCTTAAGCAAATTCGCCAAATTTTCGCGTCCGCCGTTGCTAACGATCACGACGTTTTTGC
>CAURKE010000033.1:0-7489 GCA_963525055.1 uncultured Campylobacter sp.
GTCTCATTAAATTTTAGCCGCTCGTAATCAAAATTGGGCTAAATTTGAAACTAAATTTGACAAAGGATCGCTATGAAGGCGCTAAACGTTTTGCTTTTTGACGGATTTACTACTATGGACGCGCTGGGACCTGCAGAGGCGCTATCTAGGGCGCTGGATGACGGGCGAAAGTGCTACGAGATAGAGTATTTCTCGGCTACTGGCGGACTCGTGGGTAGCAGTACGAGCGCTAAAATTTGGACGCGAAAGCTAAGCGAGATATCTAAATTTGACGTTTTGCTCGTGCCGGGCGGTTTTGCGGCTAGAGAGCTTGCGCATGATAGCGAGTTTATCGCGGCTCTGGGCGAGCTAGCGCGCAGCCACGAGCACGTGATCGCGGTATGCACGGGCTCGGTTTTGCTAGCTAAAACGGGACTTTTGGACGGTATGGAGGCCACGAGTAACAAACTATCGTGGCAGTGGGCGACCTCGGAGGCTCCTGGCGTGCGCTGGGTGCGTGCGGCCAGGTGGTGCGTTAGCGGGAAATTTTACACCGGTTCTGGCGTGAGCGCTGGTATCGACGAGGCTCTGGGTTTTATCGCGGATATGCACGGTCGGGACGAGGCGCAGCGTATCGCTCGGGCGATGGAGTATGTGTGGAATAGCGACAAAAACGAGGATCTGTTTTAAATTTTAGTTTGCGGCGGCCGCTAAAATTGAGCGCCAAATTTAAGCCGAGTCAAATTTACCGCACCGCGCGCCAAAATCCTAATTTTTAAAACAAACGGCTCTTGTCCTGCCTCGCTACCACAGTTTTAGGCATACTTGCCCTATTATGACGGCGATGGGAGCTCCGTTTATGTCGTAGGTGTTGCTTGAGTTTGAACCAAAATCGGGCTTGACGACGTTGCCTTGTATCACCCAAGTGTTGCTTGAGTTTGCGCCGTATTTGGGCTTTATTTTTTTGCCGTCAAACTCAAATGTGTTAGAGGAGTTGGCTCCGATTTTGGGCTTTAGCACGCCGCCGTCAAATTCAAAGGTATTGTGCGTGTTTGCGCCGTATTTTGGCTTTAGCTCGTTGCCCTCGTACACCCAAGCGCCGTTGCCCGCAGACCTTCCGTCCCAGTTGATTTTTGGCATTTCATCCTCCTAAAATGAGATATAAGTAATTATTTTCCGCGGCTTGCTTCTTTTGCCTTTATTGCATCGTAAATTTCATCCGCGTTCGTTAAATTTGCGTCCAAAAACTCCTGCGCCTTTTTGAGCGTGCGCGCGCCCATGATGCCGTCGGCCTTGACGCCGATAGCCTTTTGCACGTATAAAATTTTATCTTTTTGCGTCATCTGCGGCGCGGTTTTGGCGGCGGCGGTGGAGTTTGCTTCTCGCACCGTCTCGTTTGAGCCGTCAAATTTAGCCGTCATATCGCGAAATTTGGCCTCCAGGCCGCGCGATGCCTCAAAGCGCTCGTCAAGCTGCATAAGAGTCGGAGCGTAACCGAAGCTCGATATCGCGCCGTAGATCGCGCCGAGGGCTCCAAAGCCCGCTAAAATTTTAAAAAACAGCGAAAAAGCCTCTTTGTTTCGCATGCTTTGGCGGTACTCTTTAGGCACGGAGCTTCGGCGAAATAGCGTAACCAGCGCGCTAAGAGGCGCTAATACGCACCAAGCCGTGCCCGCGCAAATAGCCAAAAATATAAGCGTATAAATAGGCGCCATGATGTAGCGATCGGATAAATTTTCGCCCAAAAATCCCGCCGTAAAAACCAGCGCAAGCAGCCAAAATAGCGAGCCCAGCCCAAACCAAACCGCAGGCGAGTAAACGGGGGAGATTTTGTTTAGGCACTTTTTCATCGTTTCGCCCAGTTTGCTCGCCGCGCCTCTTGAGACGTAGCCGTCGCAGGCCTCTATCACGGCGTTTGCGGCCTCATTTTGCGCGCCGTCCGTTTTAGCGATACGCTTTAGCGCGGAGTCTAGAGCGGGCTGCGAGCAGTAGCGCGTGAAAAATTTAAACGCCTCGCGCCTAGTTATCTTGCCGTCGGCGTCAATCTTTTCTAGCATAGATATCTCGTCTGCAAAAAGATCGTCGAAAAACGGCGGCCTTATAAATGCGTAGGGCGGGTTGCTAAAGCCCACCGCCTCGTACTCCTTGCCTAGCAGGATAAAATTTAGCCTCGTTATCGCGCTAGAACCTACGTAAGAAAACAGGTGCGAATCCTCTCCGCCGCTCTCTTCGTCTTGATAAAAAGGTATCGTCTGTGAGATAAATTTACAGCTACGAGCGCACAAGAAGTCCAAAAGCTCGTCCGCGTAGGCGCGCGATTTTATGCGTAAATTTACGCTTGGTTTCGCGTAGGCGCCGATGTTTGCTATCGTCGTAAAGTACCCGTGTCCGCTACACTGGGCGCACTGCACGTAGCCGGAACCTCCGCATCCGCCGCACCTTACCGCACCCGATCCCGAGCAGCCGTAGCAGGTGCTTGAACCGCTACCGCCGCACGATGAACAGCTCTCGTAGCGATACGTCACGTAGGTGCTGCCGTCGGAGTTATACTGGGTGTGAGGGCGATTTACGCCGCCGCTGCCGCCGCATGTAGAGCAGCTTTGTCGTCCGCGTCCGCCGCAGCTGGAGCAGGTTTTTTTGCCTCGTCCGCCGCACTCGCCGCAGCGCTCGCTCATGCTAAAGGGCTTAAAGTCGTAATACCTAACCGTGCCGCCTGATTTTGCGACGGCTTCTTTTGCGTCTTGGCGTAGCTCGGCGAGTAAAATCTCGTGCAGATCGGCGCTATCTCTAGCCTGCAGCAAGCACTCTCTGGCGTGATTTTCGTAGCCGCGCGTATCGTCGCCGAAATGTATCTGCTCCTTTTGGCCGCCTGCGATTTTGCTCTCTTCGCGCTTGCCGTAAAACTCCCACGTCACGGTCGCCGTCGCTTCAAAATCAAAAATTTCGTGCGAAATTTCTACCAAATCCTCAGGCTTAGCTTGGTTGCCGTTTATTAGATTGCGCAGCCCTTTTAAAAACGGCTCGTGTAAATTTAACTCGTCAAATTCGCTCATTTTAAATCCTAAATTTTATTTTACGCGTCTAGTCCCGCTCGCTTTTTTATCTCGCTTAAAAACTCCGCACCGCCGTCTGCGAAGGCTTCGCGCGGCACGGTACAAAACATGGAGTTTGCGATGATAACGACGACGAAATTACCGACGTAGCGGGCGTCGCTGATGACGTTATAAAAATATCTACCCTCGCCGAATTTGCTTTTTTGCACGAAAAACTCATCCTCCAAGATCACGCTTTTTTGCCCGAATTCGCCGTAGTTTGCCTTGCTTAGCATGGTGCGAATCAGCAGCCAAGGTCGCAGCCCCGTGGCGTAAAGCACCGTCAAAAACGCGCCTATCCACGCAAGATAGGGCAAGATCGCCGCGCCCTCAAAGCCGTAGTCCTCAAGCAAGTAACCAAGGTCGTTGATGTAAAATTTGACGCACAAAAGCGTGATAAAAATCATCCCGATAATGATCGCCGCGAAGTCGCAAAGGCTGATATAGCGCATAAATTTATCGCCCTTATAAACGATCTTGCCCACCTCGCGCGCCGTCTTTTTATACTCGGCGCTAGGCTTTAGCTCAAATTCGGCTTTCAAATTTGACATTTGCTTCCTTTAAATTTTGATGAAATATTATCAAATTTGGCCTA
This sequence comes from uncultured Campylobacter sp., assembly GCA_963525055.1. GTDB lineage: Bacteria > Campylobacterota > Campylobacteria > Campylobacterales > Campylobacteraceae > Campylobacter_A. The sequence goes on from CAURKE010000033.1 coordinate 3,667, forward strand.
AATTTACGCTATTTTTAAAACCGCCTTTAAAACGAGAATTAAGCCTAAATTTCGTAAAATCACCGCCAAGACGTGAGATCGCGTAATACGTTAAAAGGCAAACGATGCAAAACTCAACCGCGTAAATTCCGCTAAAATTAAACCAAATCAACCAATCAATTTAAATTTAAGGCAGAATCATGAAAAGACGAGACTTTCTAAAACTAGGCGCGCTGGTGAGCGATACGGCGCAAGATAACGTCGTGATCGTAAGCGAGGGCGCGTGGTACGATCCTGCCGTCTGGGGCGAGCGCAGCCTATGCAAGCACGGCAACATAAATGTGCTAACCAAGGACGTACCAAGCTCGCAGCTATCGCAAAGCAACACCGCGCACACGAGCATGGTGCAGATCGAGAAATTTAAAGGCGAGCTGCCGAGCGTAACGGCGTTTGATAGGCCTGCGACGATAGAGGCTTAGGCTTTGTGATTTAAATTTGAGCGGTTAAATTGGCCGCTCAAATTTGACTACTTTTTAAATTTACCCGCTCAAATTTAGCGTCAAATTTAACTCAAATTTGACCGCTCCAGCGCTTGCCTTGCGTCGCTAAATTTTAAATTTGCTTTCAAATCAGCCGTTTTTTTGCCTAAAATTTGTAAAATTAGCCCAAAAAAAGGATAAAAAATGAGCCAAAAAACGCTAACGATCATCGACACTTTCGGATTTTTTTTCAGACTTTACTACGCGATGAGCGGACTAAAAAACCGCGAAGGCAAGCCAAGCGGCATGGTGAGCGGCTTTGCTAGCTTTATCATGAATTTACGCCAGGAGTTTGCCAGCGACTATATCATCTTCGCGCTAGATAGCAAGGGCAAAACGCTGCGCCACGAGATCCTGGGCGAGTATAAAGCCAACCGCTCCGAGCCGCCCGCCGCGCTAAAAGAGCAGTTGCCGGTGTGCATAGAAATGATACAAAAAATGGGCCTAGCCGCCGTGAGCCGCGAAGGCTACGAGGCCGACGACATCATCGCTAGCGTCGTAAAGGAGTGCAAGCAGAGGGATATATTTGTACGTATCGTGACGCACGATAAGGACCTCTATCAGCTCATCGAGGACGGCAAAGTGAGCATCTATAGTCCCCAAAGCAAGATCGATCACGATAGCGCTAGCTGCATAGAAAAATACGGCGTTCCGCCAAGCTGCATACGCGATTTTCTCGCGATCGCGGGCGATAGCTCGGATAATATCCCGGGCGTCAAAGGCATAGGCGCGGTCGGCGCAAAAAAGCTGCTAAACGAATTTGGCAGCCTTGAGGGTATCTACGAAAACCTGCCGCTAGTGCGAAACGAACGTATCCGCGGCATGCTAGCAGAGGGGCGAGAGAGCGCGTTTTTGAGCAAGTGCCTAACCTCGCTCTTTGACGACGTGCCTGACGTGCTCGATCTAAAAAGGGCGGAATTTCCCGAGCAAAATCCGCTCGTAAAGGTCGCCGATACTCTGCGCGAATACGATCTAAATCGCCTTTTAAAAGCGTTGCAAAATAGCCAAGACACGGGCGAAAACGCTGAATTTAAGCTCGGTTTTAACGCGCGGCTTTTAACGGACGAGAGCGAGATCGAGCGACTGCTGGCAAACGTTGACGCGGACACGCTCGTGGCCTTTGACACCGAGACTACGGACGTCGATACGCAAAACGCCCGCCTGGTCGGCTTTAGCTTTTGCTTTAACGACGAGGAGGCCTACTACGTGCCGGTGGCGCACGAGTATCTGGGCGCGCCAAAGCAGGTAAGCGAGAAATTTGCCGCTTGGGCGATCTCGCAAATTTACAAAGGCTGCGTGATCGGGCAAAATTTAAAGTACGATTTTAAGGTCGTAAAGCGAAATTTAGGACTCGAGCCGCCCGTAAATTTTAAAGACACGATGATACTAGCATGGCTCATGGATCCGGGCTCAAGCGTCGGTATGGACGCGCTAGCCAAGCGGCTCTATGACTATGACACGATCAAATTTGAAGACGTGGTAAAGCGCGGCGAGACTTTCGCGTCCGTGGCACTGGAAAACGCGGCAAAATACGCCGCCGAGGACGCGTGGATAACGCTGAAATTTTACAAAAGCTTTTTAAATTTGCTTGACCCTGAGCTGCTCGCGCTCGCCGATACGCACGAGTTTGCGTTTATCCTCACGCTTTTTGATATGGAGCGCGAGGGTATCGCGATAAACCGCGAGAAAATGCAAAATTTGATCCTAAAAAACGACACCAAGATCAAGGCCTTGACCGCCGAAATTTACGAGCTAACGGGCGAAAATTTTAATATAAACTCTGTTAAGCAACTAGGCTCGGTGCTGTTTGAGCACCTAAAACTACCCGTAAAGAAAAAGACCAAAACGGGCTACAGCACCGACGAGGCCGTGCTAGCAGAGCTCATAGAGGAGCACCCAGTCATCTCTAAGCTGCTCGAGTACCGCGAGCTATATAAGCTGCAAAGCACATACTGCGAACCGCTGCTAAATTTAGCCAAGAAAGACGCTAATAGCAGGATATACACGAACTTTATCCAGACTGGAACGAGCACTGGCAGGCTCTCGTCTAAAAACCCGAACCTGCAAAATATCCCCGCTCGCGGCACGCTGGCAAAAGACGTGCGAGGCTGCTTCGAGGCTAAAAGCGGCTTTAGCTTCGTGGGTCTTGACTACTCGCAGATCGAGCTGCGACTGCTCGCTCATTTTAGCCGCGACGAGGCGCTTTTGCGGGCGTTTGCGAACGACGAGGACATCCACGCGCGCACGGCGATTAGTATATTCGGCAGTGCTGAGGGGCAAAACCGCGCGGTGGCTAAGAGTATAAATTTCGGCCTCATCTACGGCATGGGCTCGAGCAAGCTGGCAAATCAAGTAAGTATCACGCGCGCCGAGGCAAAGGAGTATATCGAGCGCTATTTTAAAGCTTTCCCTACGATAAAGGGCTTTTTGGAGGGGATAAAAACCGCGGCCAAAAACGAGGGCTTCGTGCGTACGCTGCTGGGCAGGAAGCGGCTGTTTGACTTTACTACCGCGACGCCGATGCAAACGGCGATGTATGAGCGCGAGGCGGTAAATACGATATTTCAAGGCTCAGCCGCCGATATCATCAAGATGGCGATGGTAAAAATCCGTCCGCTTTTAAGCTCGCGCGCGAAAATGCTTTTGCAGATACACGACGAGCTGATTTTCGAGGTGCAGGACGGCTACGCTGAGGAGTTTGGCGCAGCGGCGCAAAAGATAATGCAAGAAATTTATAAACTAAACGTACCGCTAAAAACGAACCTAAATGTGGCGAAAGATTGGGGTGAGCTAAAATAAAAGGAGAAAATATGAAAATTTATGATGAACTAAAGTCTTGCCTAAAGGCGCAAAACGATCTTTTAGATGAAAAAGGCGAGATAAAAAAGTGGGTTGTTTTAGAGCGAGCTAGAAGTTTTGACGGCGAGCTTTTATCTCTTTTGTTAGGAAATGAAACGATAAAGAGTGAGTTTTTTAAAGAAATTAGCGGAGCAACGGTGTTTATGCAAGATAAATTTTGCGATTTTTTGGAGCTAAAGAGCTTTATGCCAGATAGCTTTACAAGCTTTAAAAACCAAATCGGACTTTCTAGTAAAGATAAATTTATCGGTAAAAGTAGCGAAGTCGTGTTAAATTTTCCTTATAAAGACTGCGTTCTAGAAGGCGGTGCAAGCCATGACGACGATAAGGGTAACGAGATATTTTTCAATGAAATTTTAGCTAGAGATGAGATAACTCAGCTTTGCGATCCAAAAGTTCTAACTGCATTCGAGCGTATCAGCCGTCAAAGTCAGTCAGTCAGTCAG
>CAURKE010000034.1:0-7310 GCA_963525055.1 uncultured Campylobacter sp.
GGAAGCTGATATGCTCGGAAAACGAGAGCACGAGTAGGTAAAACAGCACGTCGGCGGCTCCGATGAGTAGGTACTGGATCGGGTGGATGCGGACGCGGCTGTAAATTTCGCACAAAAATATCGCCAAAAACGGCACCGCTAGAAACAAGATCGCGTACGTCACGCAGCGCGCGATGAGCGAGTAGTTGTTTACGGGGCTGATGAAGCTAGCCTCGACGCCCTCAAACCGTATATCGCGTCCGCCATTCATGATCCACGCCTGCGGGACGCTGGTGCTAAGGCCTGAAATCTCCCACTGCGCGTTAAAGCCGCTGCTAGTAACTTCGCGAGATTTAGGTAGCCAGCCGCCGCTAAAAGACGGCGAGCTCCACGAGGATTTTACGTCAAATTTATTATCCTGCCCGACGGGAACGAAGCTCGCGCTCTGCCCGCCTTGCATAGATAGCGTGCCCGCTAGCTCAAAGCCGCCGTTTGCTAAATTTGCGGGTAGCTTGTAGTGGACGCTTTGGGCAAAGGGCGAGTATTTAGGCGGCGCAAAAGACTGCGCGAGATCCTGTCCGTTTGCTTTTAGCGCGGGAAATGCGGTAAATGTCTTTTTGCTGCCTACGCCTAAAATCAGCGTCGCCTCGCTTAACAAAACGTCGCTTTCCTGGATATTTAGCTGTTCGAAATTTAGCGGGGCAAATTTGGCTTTTAGCGCGACTTCGCCGTTAAAAACGGGCACGCTAAAGATACCGCGCTTTAGATACTGAGGATTTAGCTGGGTCGATAGCTCGTAAGACTGCGGCGCTATCATGATCTGCTCGGTGGTCTGCGATACCGTAGGTACGCCGTTTTCGTTATAGACGGCCGCTTGCTTTTTGTACGGCACCGAGATCAAAACGCCCTCGATCCTAAGCTCGCCGCCGACGGGTTGCATGATAGACTCCTCGGCGGTGCGCTTGACGTAGGCGCGATCAGAAATCATCGAGCTGATGAAACCTAGCGGGATAAGCAGCAGCAAAAGCAGGACGAAAATAATGACGGGCTTCGTCCAAAAGCCGCCTCTGACGCTATCCATGATTTTGTTTTCCATTTGATTTCCTTTTGATTTTTTTCACTGCGATTTTAACTAGAAATCGTAATAAATCGGTAAAAAAGGTTGTAAATTTAGAGCAAATTTGACGGCAAATTTAGCCGCGTCGCAAGCTGCGCTTTCTAAGATAGCTATAAATCCAAGCCCCGAGCAACAAAACCGCCGCGAGACAATACATATAAAAGGCCGCGCCGTTTTCATACTCCACGTCCTGCGCAGTAAAGATGGACTGCGACATCTCGGGGTTTCGCGCCGCCTCGTCCGCGATCTGCGCCATCACCTCATCGTCGTGTACCTCAAGCGTGATCTTTCGCAGATCGATGAAATTCGTCCGTTTATCCAGATGCCTGCCGCTACGACCCGTGACGTAAACGCTATGCGAGTAAAAATTTAGATAATAAAATCCCGCGTCGTCTTTCAAAAGCCTTTCCGAGATCTGCCGCACGGCGCCTTTAAACGGATTATCTCCCGCCCTTTTTAGCGCGCTTAGCCGGCTGGCGTCTGCGCCAAATTTATAATAAACATCCCAAAGCGCGTCTTTTATCTGGCCCTCAATGCCGCTGCCGCGCGGTCGATTTAAAATTTTATCCTTGCTTAGATAAAATATGCCGTTTTTGCTCGCAAACAGCATGTATTCCTGATGCCCGCTCTGAAAATTTAGCGGCGTATAGGGCTCGTTTGCAGCCTCAAACCTCTCGCCGTCCATAAATACCGCGCCCGCGGCGGAATCATAAAGAAACTCTATACCCGAGTTTGGCTCCACGAGATACATCTGCTCGCTAGGCGTGAAATTTAGCCTCTCGCCGCCTTTATAGACGCTACGTCCGTCGCTCAGCCACCGATCGACCGGGCGAAAGTGCGCGGGCAGCTCGGGGCCCTCTTCGTATATGATTTTTCGCCTTATCTGTTTTAGATTTTTTGCATCCGCGCCCGCTAAAATTTTACCCTCGTAAAATACCCGCTCGCCGTCGGTTGCGACGTAAGGGCTCTCGGTCAGTGGCGAGATGGGCGCGCTAGTATCCAGCCTCGCGTATGGATAGTTGTACTCCTGCGGCCATTTGGAGAGCCCAAAGGCGTGGAAAAATACCTTGTAAATGTAGCTTATCGCACCGCCCGTGCGCCGCGTAACGTCCGAGCAGAAGTAGCTCACGCGCCCGTCGCTGTAGTATCGCGCGCCGATCTTTTGCGTGCGTGCGGGATCCAGCCCCGACATCTTGCGAGCGCCGCAAAATACGCGACTAGCGTCCATGCCGACGTTTGTGTAGGAGTATCTGCCGGTATCAAGCGCACGAAAGCTCGCCGCGTCCGCGTCGCCCTCTAGCTCGTAAGGGGCGAGGTTCCAAGAGCGTAGATAAATTTTACCGCCGATGTTGTAGTAGTCGCTCCTGCCGATCTTTTGCGCGTCCGCGGGCAGCTCGCGCGAGCGGTCATACACCGATAGCTCATAGATAAAAACGAGCGAGACGAAGAGCGGCACGAAAAGTACCGCGAAGAGCAGCTTTAGCGCCTTTTTATCAAATTTGCTTAAATTATTCGCCTTTTTCATAAGGCAATTATATATCTTGCTAGTTTAAAACGTTAGAAATTTGAAAGCGTTTACGGGGGAAATTTTAAAATTTAGGCTGCGGTAAATTTGGCGACGAAAAGCTGCGGGTAAATTTACAAAGCCCCATCAAATTTGACGGCAGAGCCAAAGCTCAAATTTACCCGCAATCGCGCGAAACGACGCAAGCTTCGCGCAAATTTAACTTAGTACCCGTCAAAATGCTTGGTCTTTGGCAGCACCAAATTTAGCGTGATACCGATAAGCGCGCCAAGCCCCACGCCGCTAAAGCTCATCGCTCCAAAATCCAGCACCATGCCGCCGATCGCGCAGACGAAGATGAGTGCGACGATGATCATATTGCGCGGCTCGGCTAGATCCACGCCGTTTTTGATCAGAGTCTCCATGCCCACGCTCGCGATGATACCAAAAAGCAGCAACATAATGCCGCCGATGACGGGAGCGGGGATCGTCGAAAGCGCGGCGCCGAGCTTGCCCACGAAGGCTAGCAGTATCGCCGCAAGCGCGGCAAAGGTCATGATGGCTGGATTGTAGGCCTTCGTGATGCTAACCGCGCCCGTAACCTCTGAGTAGGTGGTGTTCGGCGGCCCGCCGAAACAGCCTGCCAGCGACGTCGCGAGCCCGTCGCCTAGCAGCGTGCTTTTAAGCCCCGGGTTTTTTAGGAAATTTTCCTTCGTTACGTTGCTGATCGCGAGCATATCGCCGATGTGCTCGATCGCCGGCGCGATAGCGATAGGCACCATGTAGATCACGGCTTCGAGCTTAAAAACCGGTGCGGTGAAATTTGGCAGCGCAAACCACGGCGCATTTAAAATCGGAGTAAAATCCACGATCCCGACGAACAGCGACGCGCAGTATCCAGCCGCGATGCCGCAAAGTATCGGCACTAGGCGCAGCATACCGCGGCCAAACATCATAATGGCGATAACCGCCGAAAGCGAGATGAGCGCGATGGTAAGCGACTGCCCCTGCGTGTAAAGCGCCTCCTTGCCCTTCCCCATGACCATATTTACGGCCGCGGGCGAGAGGATGAGGCCGATCGTCATGATTACGGGGCCGACGACCACAGGCGGTAAAATTTTATGCAAAAACCCCTCGCCTTTGAGCCTAATGAGCAAGCTCAAAGCCACGTAAAACAGCCCCGCCGCGATCACTCCGCCCATCGTCGCGGCAATCCCCCACTCCTTCACGCCAAAGCTAAGCGGCGCGATGAACGCAAAACTAGACGCGAGAAAGATCGGCGGGACGTTTTTGCGCGTGATTAGCTGAAACAGCAGCGTGCCGATACCCGCCGTAAACAGCGCCACGGACGTATCAAGCCCCGTCAGAATCGGCACCAGCACAAGCGCGCCAAACGCGACGAATAAAAACTGTACGCCGACCAGAGCGTCTTTTGGTCTAAGATTATAGCCTTCGTATTTTTCCATTTTCTCCTCTTTTTATTTTGCGGCTTATTTTTTGATTCTTAAAATTTACGGCATTTGTCTTGTTTTGCGGCCAATTTTAAACACAAAGCGATTTTAAAATTCGTGAAATTATAACATATCGGCGACGATTACGGCGACGAAAATGCACCGTTTTAAGCAAATTTTTCGAGTAAATTTTAAATTTACTCGCCGAGACCCAAATCTTGAAAATGCTAAATTTGATTTGGTTAAATTTAAATAAAAATTTTTAAAATTTGCTTTCAAACCCGCGGCGCTTTGCCTGCAAGGCAAAGCAGTGTCGCCACTTTAAAAGCGTTGTAGGGGATGGGGGATTTCAAGGGGGAAGGGAGCGACTTCGCAATTCAAGCCCCTTCCCCCTTGACAGGAAAGCAGAGCAGCATCAAACCTGGCCGAATCAAATTTGAAATTTTCAAGATTCGGGTCTCGGTGCGTAAAATTTGAAACCAAATTTTGCAAATTTGACCCCTAAATTTGAACGTAAAACGATAAGGCGAAGTATTTTGAGATGGATTTGAATGTTGCGAAGAAAATTTTCGACCAAAGATAGAACATATTGTTCATCGAGGGAGAAAATTTCTAGCTCATTCAAAGACGCTCAAAAGACAAGCCGCTATTTAAGCGACTTTTCCGCCCACGCTCTCACTTCAGCATCTACTTCAAATATACTACTCTCGCTCTCTATCTTCTCGTTTTCAAACCTCTTTGCTGCGGCCAAAACCGTTCGCGAGATGTCCAAAAATCCGCACTCGCCGCGCAAAAATTTATACACGGCGACTTCGTTTGCAGCGTTGATAGCGACGCCAAGATCGGGGTTTTGCAAAGCTTGGTCTTTTAGCGAAAAGATAGGATATTTTTTCAAATTTATCTCGCCGAATTTTATATTTTTTAATGTTTTTAGGTCTAAATTCGGCACGATTTGCCCGTTTTTCGCATCGGCGTCGCTCAAATTTAGCACTCCGTCCTCGCCCAAAATCGCATGCGCGATGGCTAAAATCATATCGGTTTTGGATAGATGCGCCGTAGTCGAGCCGTCGGCAAACTCCACCAGCGCGTGCACCGTAGACGTGCGCTCGATGAGCGCCTCGATATCCCGCACGCCGTAGAGCCAAAAGGCTTCCAGCACCTCAAAAAGCTTGTTCGCCATCGTCGCGCTGTCGATCGTGATTTTTGCGCCCATGCTCCAGTTGGGGTGCTTTAGAGCGTCTGCGGCGCGGGCGTCTTTTAGGGCTTTTAGCGGGGTTTTGTAAAAGGCACCGCCCGAGGCCGTGATGACGAGCCTAGCGACCGGGGTTTTGTTTGCGAGCAAGAATTTAAGCCCGAAATGCTCGCTATCTATTGGATTTATCGCGCCTCTGTCTAAAAATTTGCCGCCCGCGACGAGGCTTTCTTTATTGGCAAGCGCCAGCTTTTTGCCCAGCTTTTGCGCGGCCAGGCTCGGAGCTAGTCCTGCAAAGCCCACTAGAGAATTTACTACGCGCTCGCTCTCGCACTCTTTTAGCATATCGCAGATGCCCTGTGCACCCGCAAAAACGCGTTTGTGCTTTACGAATTTAGCAAATTTAGGCTCGGCGATGCAGACGAATTTGGGCTTAAATTCGGCGATCTGCTCGTTTAAAAGCTCGTAGTTTGACGCGCAGCTCAGCGCCTCGACGCCAAGGCCGAATTTACGGGCTAGATTTAGGGTATTCGTCCCGATCGAGCCCGTCGAGCCCAGCACTACCACGATAGCGTCCAGAGCATCGCGGCAACGCCGAAAAGATACCCGTCGATGCGGTCAAGCATACCGCCGTGACCAGGTAGCAGCGTGCCGCTATCTTTGACGCCCGCGCGGCGCTTTAAGTAGCTCTCAAACAGATCGCCCCAAACGCCGAAAGTCGCAACCAAAAACGCCGTGATGAGGCTATGCCAAAAGCTATCGGTCAGCACCCAGCCAAAGCCCGCGCCAAAGACCGTAGCCACGGCGATACCGCCCGCGACGCCTTCCCAGGTTTTGTTCGGCGAAGTCTCGCTAAAGGCGTGCTTGCCGTAAAATTTACCGACGAAAAACGCTCCGCTATCGCACGCCACGACCGTTAAAATCAGCCACGCCAAGTAGCCCACGCCATAAAGCGAATAAAGCATCCAGATGAGAAAAATCGGCGTCATCGGATACAAAAACGGCAACGCGGGCGTTAGATTTTCGCTCTTAAAATGCGCAAGAAAACTAACCACGAGCAAGACCGCTAAAATAGCGATAAATACGGGGTTTGAAAAGGGCGTGAGTAGGTAAAAAATAACCGCCACGAGCGCAAGGGAGCTTCCTTGCAAGCCGTAGAGCCTCACGGCTTCGCCAAAGGCCGCATAAAGCACGAAGCCCAAAATGGCGAAATTTAACAGATAACTATCGACGAAAAAGATGACCAAAACTACCGCAAATAGCGCGACGCCGGTGATTATACGCGTTTTCATGATTTTTCCTTTTTTGAGTAATAATTGTATAAAATTTTCGCTTAAAAGCGCCGAAATTTGAGGCGAATTTACGCTTGCGGGCTTTAGGGGACGGTTAAATTTAACGGTTTTGCGTTAAGTTTTAGTTCTGATTAAAACGGGGCGGTAAATTTGGCGGATTTGGGTTAAATTTTACCGAGCGAGGCGGCAAACCCGGTGCACATTTGACGAGCTGCGCTAGATTTTGCTTTTGCTAAAAACGGCTGCTTAAATTTGGCAAATAAAAGCTCAAATTTGATCTAAATCGAGCCAAATTTGACCGCCTAGCCGCGAGCGGTCAAATTTACGTCCGCAAGCTTAAATTTTAAGATCAAGATGCTGAAATACGGGCGACGCCTGCGGGAAGTCGTTAGCTGCGACGTGATCCTCCGAGTTTTCATCACCGTCAGAGTCGGAGTTTTCGCCGTTTTGCTCCGAGGCGAGCTCGCTCTGCTCCTGCCTGCCCTTTTGCTTTTCGTGTTCGTTTTGCGGGTCGATTTTGTAGGTTTCCTCGGTCGGTCGCACCTCGGAGACCTCTTGTTTTTCGTCGCTTGCTAGCGATGCGGCTGCGAGGTTTTGCAGGTCAAATCTATTTTGGACGTCGGCGACCTTGTTTGAGACCATATTTACGTTTTGATTGATAAAAATCGTGTTGCCAAGGGGTGTTACAGCCATTTTCGCCTCCTGTTTTAGTCGTGCTTTGTTACTAATATCGTCTTAAAATTAATATAATTTACATTTGCGCCACTCGTAATTT
>CAURKE010000035.1:0-7271 GCA_963525055.1 uncultured Campylobacter sp.
CCGAAGGCTCATCCGCTCTACGCGTTTGTCTATCACTCGCACCCAAGCCTCTTTGAGCGTATAAACGAGCTCGAAAATGACGGTAAATGACGCGCTAAAAGCCGCTGCCTCGCAGATAGCTCCAGCGTGCGAGATAAACGGCGCAAATCCGGCGCGCGTAGCCAGGGCGCTTTTAATGAGCTACCTCGGCGTAAAAATCGAGTGGATATTTTTAAATTTAAACCGCGAGCTAGAGGATGCGGACGGATATTTCGCGCTAGCAAAGCGCTTCGCAAATCACGAGCCGCTAGAGTATATCACGGGCGAGGCGGGCTTTTACGGACTTACTTTTAACGTAAAAAAAGGCGTCTTGATCCCGCGCCCCGAGACTGAAATTTTAGTCGAAAGATCACTTGAGGTTTTATCAAATTTACCCGCGCAAAAGGTGCCGCCCCTAGTCGCCGAGATCGGAACCGGAAGCGGGATAATTAGTATCTGCCTCGCGCTAAACTCAAACGCTAAAATCATAGTCTCCGATATCAGCGACGATGCGTTAAATTTGGTTCGCGAGAATGCCGCGAAATTCGGCGTAGAGGATAGGATAGAGTTTGTAAAATGCGCGTATCTGGATCAAATTTACGGACGGTTTGACCTGCTAGTTTCAAATCCGCCATATATCGCGCGGGACTACGAGCTTGATAAATTCGTACTAAACGAGCCGCACGAGGCGCTATTTGGCGGCGCAAAAGGCGATGAAATTTTAAAAAATATCGTGCTTCTCGCGCGAAATCGCAGCGTAAAATACCTAGCCTGCGAGATGGGCTACGATCAGCGAGAAAGCATGCAAAGCGCGCTTAAATTTAACGGGTTCGAGGCGGAGTTTTATCAGGATTTGGCCGGATTTGACCGCGGATTCGTCGCGCGAAATATATTTGCGAATTTTTAAATTCGCGTGCGGTTTGGGCTTTTGCGATAAACCAAATTTGACCGAGCTTGCGTCAAATTTTGGGTTCGCAAATTTCTGTGCTTCTAACTCAAATTTAGCGAATTTTAAATGCTATAACCCTAAAATGGGTGCAGTAAATCAAAAAAAGGAAAATTATGAAAAGCGTTTATTTTTTACTTTTGGGCGCGCTCATCGGCACGGAGCTGGCTCTGGGGGCTCTGGTTGCGCCCACGATTTTTTATCCGCAGAGCATACTTGGCGAGGGCGTACTCACGCAGTTTCAAAGCGGCAAACTGATGGCTACGATATTTGTCAAATTTAACTACGCCTTGCTAGCCGTTAGCGTCATAGCCGTGCTTTATGAGCTTGCCTCGTTTAGATCTAGCGTCAAATTTGGCGCTAAATTTAGTATGAATATGCTCTGCGCGATAAATTTAGCCCTCGCGCTCTCGTTTGTGTTTTACTTTACGCCTTACATCATGGACGCGCAGGAGGCTGGCGAGGCGGCGACGCAGACGGCTGAGTTTAGGCAGATGCACATAGCTAGCGAATGGACGATGAAGCTGATGTTGTTTGCGCAGCTTGCTTTGTTTTTTATCAAATTTAAAACCGCAGAAAAATGAGCGCGAAGCCAGATATACAAATTTTAACCGATTTTCTCTCTGACTACACGGCGGAGATGGTGAGCGCGGGCACCTACACCGCGCGCGTCGAGAAGTGCGTGGACCGCGTGGCTAGGCGTTACGGCTACGACGTTAGTGTGACGATTTTTGTAAAATATTTTACCATTAGCGTCATGGACTCGGCCGACAACTCCTTGCGCCGAACCTATGTAAAAAAGATTCCGCTAGGGCAGGTAAGCTTTAACCGTATTTCCGAGCTTTCGTCGCTTAGTTGGCGGATTTTGGATGAAGATTTAAGCCTAGACGAGGCCAAAGAGCAGTTTGAGGGCGTCATGCGAATAGGGGCGAATAAATTTGCCAGCTCGCTTATTTTGATCAGCTTTGCAAATGCGGCGTTTTGCAAGCTTTTTGGCGGCGACGCGGGCTCGGTGGCTTGCGTATTTTTCGCGACGCTCGTGGGGTATAGCCTTAGATTTGCGCTTGCTAAAATGGGCATAAATTTAAAAATCCAGTACGTTTTGGTGTCGTTCGTCGTATCTTTTATCGCCTATCTTGGCGTATTTTACGGCTTTACGCACACTAGCGACGTCGCGATCGGCTCGTCGATACTCTTTTTGATGCCGGGCGTTTTTCTCATAAACTCGGTCTTTGATATCATAAACGACAACACGCTAGTAGGCATTAGCAGAGCCGTGAGTACGGGCATCCTGATACTTTGCATAGCAGTGGGCGTCTATATCACGCTCTCGCTTAGTAGCGCGGAGATTTTACATGTTTGAGCTTTTGACTGCGACTCTCATAGACGGCGCCTTTGCGGCGGTGGCGGGGCTTGGCTTTGCCTACGCTAGCTCTCCGCCTAAAAGGACTCTCGCATTTTGCGCGCTGCTTGCGGCATTTGCGCATGCTAGCCGTTTTTGGATCATGCAGATGGGATTTTTTAACATCAGCGTCGCCACTCTTATCGTCTCATTTTTAAGCGGGATTTTAGGTATGCTCTTTGCCAAACGGCTAAAAGTGCCCGCCGAGATCATCGCGTTTCCCGCGCTTTTGCCGATGGTGCCCGGAGTCTATGCGTATAAAGGCATCTTGGCGCTGTTTTCGTTTCTAAACGAGCCTAATATCGCTAAGAAAAACGAATACCTAATCATATTTTTTGATAACGCGATTACGACTACGACGGTCTCGCTAGCACTTGGCGTGGGTGTTTCTGTGGTGCTTATTTTATTTTACGATCAGTCCTTGATGATAACTAGAGGCGCCAAGTGCGATCTAGCGACGAGAAAGCCCAGCGAAAAGTAAATTTTGTGCGGCGTCTTTTAAGCGTCTTTAAATGAGCTAGAAAATTTTGCCCTGCGACAGACTGCACGCCTAGTCTTGGGACAAAATTTTCGTCGCAGCATTTAAATCCATCTTAAAATACTTCCGCTAATTGTTTTGTTAAAATTTGGCAGTCCGTCAAATTTGGATAAAATTTAGCTCTCGAAACGGGAGCTAAATTTGATAGCATTTCTTATCTTTACCCTAAATTTTTTCTCAAATTTGGCGATATAGCTTAAAACTCGTTTTAAAGGATTAAAATGATAAGCTGCTCAAATTTAAACATTTCTACGGCAAATTTCAAGTCAAATTTAACTCCTGCAGATAAAACCGCTAAGACGAATTTGGCGAACGAGCAAATGCAAGCTTCAAAAAGTAAAGAAGACGTAAAAAGACAAATTCAGATATACCAAAGCAGACCCAGCGAGGAATTGCTAAAAGAAGTTATTAAAATAGACAAGAGCGAAGAAGGCTGGATAACTAAAGCTATAAACCAAATCGACGAGATATTGTCTAAAAAATATACGCCGGGGCAGATAAAAACCCTGCAAGCCAAAGAGCCCGAAACCATGGAAGAGGCTGTAGACGGTATGCTGGCAAGATATTCTTGGTTATTTCAAGCAAATTCGGTAAACGGCAAGCTGACGATAGCTGGCAAATTGACTGGGTTTGGAACAAAAGAGGAGCAGGAGGAGCTAAAAGCTTTTAAAAACTCTTTACCCGCAGATGCCGTCATGAGCGACGTCGGAGCCAATTTACTATTAAGAACAGACATCAGTATAGAGGAATTTAAAAAACTATATGCGGAAGATATCGAGAAAACCACGAAAGCCCACAAAGAAGCCGTAGCGAAAATCAATCAAGAGATGAGAGAATACAACGAAAATTTAGCTAAGCAAAGAGCGGAAACTAAATTTAAACCTATCCAAGCCACAAGTAAAAGCAAGACTTACGTAGATAAAGACATCAGACGCGAGTTTTTCGAGAATTTCCTAAAAGCCGAACGAGAAAAAGGAACGGATATAACTGAAATTTTAAATCAACTAGCAAAGCTAGGTAAATTTGACTTAAAAGCATAAAGGATTAATATGATAAGCGGCGTAAACGGATTTGGCGTAAACGTAAATTATGATTTTAGTAGCGCTCGCGGGCAAAATTTAAAAGCACGCGAGGAAAAAGAGGCTATAAATTTAACCTCAAATTCTGCGCCGTCTCGATCAAATTTGACCGAACCGATCGATTATTATGCTCTTGATCCCGACAAACTGGACGAAAACGAGCTTGCCGTTTGGGCGCAAAACGTGGAGTTTTCAAAACTAAACGACAAGCAGCAAAATAGGCTTCTTGCTATAAAAATGGGCTTTAAAAAACCGATATATAAACCTTATGATCCCGTGGTTGCGCGTAAGGCGTATTCGCTAAGCGGCTATACAGAAGATGATAAAATCAGCGTGTGGGGCAAGATAAACGGGCTTGACTCATCGGTAAGCAAAGAGGAAGCTTCTGAGCTAAAAAAATTTATAGATAGCACGAAGGTCTTACAAAGCAATTCAAGCATGGAAAACGATGTTTTTAGCGTAGATGGATTTATGGGCGCGTTTAATGTGGATCTAGGAAGCTTTGGCGTTGGCCATACGAAGGGTACCGGGCTTAAAATGGCGGTCGATATGGCAAAGCTACTAGACTCCGATATGGATTTGGAAAAATTTAAAGATAAATGGCTTGAGGTTGCCGCCGAAAAGATATTAGGAGAGAATGCAAAGGTCAAAATATCGCTCAAAGACGGCAAGCTAAATTTCGACCGGATATCAGGAAAACGACCTGCGGTCTTTTGGGGACAAGAGATGGTAAAACAGGTGAGCTACGCAGATGAAACAACTAAAAAAGAGTTTTTAAATTTCTTAAAAGATGCGTTTAAAAAAGGCGAGAGTATCGCAGACGTGCTACAAAATATAACTCTAAAAGATGGCATAGTAAGCGATCGAGCTCCTAAAGAAACGCCCAAAGAGAATAAATTTAAACCCATCCAAGCCACTAGCAAAAGCCAAACCTATGTTTATAAGGATATAAAGCGCGAATTCTTTGAAAATTTCCTAAAAGCCGAACAGGAAAAGGGGATGGATATAATGGAGCTTTTAAGAAAACTAGGTAAAATAGGGCTTGATCTAAAGGCCTAAGGAAATACCGTGAAAATACGAATCTACTACGAAGATACCGATGCGGGCGGCATAGTCTATCACGCAAACTATATAAAATACTGCGAAAGGGCGCGCAGCGAGATGTTTTTCGGCTCGGAGGTTAAGCCTTTTAGCAAGGACGGACATTTTGTCGTGAGCGAGATTTGGGCAAAATTTAAAAAGCCGGCCGCCCTGGGCGATCTGCTCGAAGTAAAAACGAGCGTGGCAAGCCTGAAAAAAGCCTCCGCGCTCATAAATCAGAAAATTTATAAAATCGCAAATTTGAGCGGCGAATGCGAGCCCGAGCTCGTCTTTGAAGCGGACGTCGAGGTCGCGTTTGTTAGCAACCTAAGGCCGGCTAAGATGAGCAAGGAGATAGTGGATTTTCTCTCCTCTTATTGCTCGTAAAAGCCGTATTCGCCGGCTTTTAAAACCTTCGTATCATAGATTATCTGCGAGTCCTCGACGCTCTCGCTAAAAAGCCTCTGCGCGCCACGGTTTAAGTAGGTCGCGTAGATGTAGTCAAGCCCGGCGCTAGCTGAGTAACCCACCCAGTTAAAGTTCAAATTTTGCCCCAAAATTTCGTTGTTTGAGTCCAGCGCGCCGTCGGTTTTAGAAATCGAGTTTGCTATATAGAGCTTTTCTCTGTCTTGCGGTTGCATGAGTTTAAAGATGCTCGGCGCGTAGTTGATCTGCGTGCTTAAAAGGGCGTTAAATTTGACGTCGTAAAGGCGCATCTGAGAGCTTACCATCGATGCTTTTACTAGCGGAACATTTAGGAAAACGGTCGCGCCGCTTAGCCTCGAGTTGCCAGATAGCATTGACTTTAGGTCGGTGACGCCGTTTGCGATCTCGTTTTCGTAGGTTAGTCCGCCGCTAAACTCGTCGGCGTAGCGATTTAGCGCCGCACCTAGCGCACTACCGTCAGAAAACGCCGCGACTTGGCTGTTTGAGAAATTTAGCAGCTTTTCAACTTGCCCTTTGTAGTCTATACCGCCAAATATCAAATTATCCTGCGGCGAATCGACGCTGGAGATGTGCAGAGTCGGCACAAAAGCAGTCATAGACGGATCTAAAACTTCGTTTAGATATTTTGCGCCCACAGGCGTAAACGGTGCGATGATATAGGCGATATTTTCGCCTCTAGCGCGTGCCAGGGCACCGTCGATAGCGCTCGGGGCTTCGTTTCCGATATTGTAAAATTTAACGTCGATAGCGGCATTTTGCCTCACTACATAGGCGATAACCGCGTTTGAGACGACGCCTGCGTAGCTTTTTATGCTATCTTGCGGGATGATGACGGCGATCTTAAACTCGGCGTTTGAGCTTGGCGTCAGGCTCTCGGTGCCGGCGTTTACGTATGAGCCGTTTAGTGCGTTAAAGGCTTGTAAAATTTCTTGATTAGAGCTGCCTTCGTAGCGAGCCAAAAAGCTGTGCAAAAGACCGTTTCTAACGAGTTCCAACAAACATGTGTCGTTACATTTGACGGGTTCTAAATTTATATAAATTTCGCTTGCGGGCGGGATATCGGATGGCTTGTCACTCCTGGCAAATAGCGCCGAGCAGATCAGTAAAACGGTTAAAATTTTTCTCATAGGTACTCTTTTATCTTTTTTAGATCGCTGAAAAATAGCTCTTTTTTGCTTGGGTTTTTCGCTACGACGGCAGGCGAATAGGTTGCTAGTAGAGCCGAATGTTTAAATTTCATTGTGTTTCCCCTTATGGTTTCAAAGCTTTGCGCGCTTTGTTTTATCATTTTGTAAAAAACCTCTTCGCCAAGCGCTACGATAAGCTTTGGCGCGACCAGACGGACTTCTGCGCTAAAATACGGCTCACAAAGCTCGTAAGCATTTGTCAGAGCTTTGGCCGTGGGCTTGCATTTTAGCAGGCTCGTGACGTAAATTTCGTCCTTTTTAAGCCCTGCTAGCTCGTTTAAATTTTGCAAAAACTTATCGTCGCCCGCCAAAAATTCTCCGCTCGCATCCTCGGCGGCGTTTGGCGCATTAAATACGAAAACTACTTTGGCGCTTTTATCCCCAAGTCCCGTTAGCGCGTGATTTGCACTCTTGCAAAGCTCGCAAAGATTGCACTCTTTGATGCTTGCGTTTAGCTCGGCAAGACTTCTCGGCAAGGCCGCGGACGAAGGCGAAAAATCGGCAAATTTATATCCGAACGCCCTCAGATAGTAAAGTTCTCTTAAAATTTCGTTTGCGTAACTCATCGCGCGAT
>CAURKE010000036.1:0-7002 GCA_963525055.1 uncultured Campylobacter sp.
GCGCCGCAAAAGCCGATATAGCAAGGGTTAGCAAGCATGCCGCTAGTTTCATTTTCGTCCTTAAATTTGTATTTTCAAGGACAAAAAAAGCAATTAGTATTCCAAATTTGACGCAAGAAGTTTAAGTATAGTAGCTAAGCGAGGTGTTTCCGAATTTTTTAGATTTTAAAAGCGAAAAGGCGCCGATGTTTTCAGGTAAATTTAGATGGCTAGCGTGCTCGAAAGCGATCAGGTAAATTTTGTCTTTTGGCAAATTTCTTGCCAAATTTACGCACTTTTCATAAACGTCAGCAAAGCCGTCCCTGATATTGAAAGGTGGATCAAGATACAAGATAACGGGTAAATTTTGCCTAGCGACGATGGCAGGAGTAGCGTCAAAAGTATCGCTGTTTACGATTTCAAGCTCGTCGCCGATAAGCTTAGCGTTTTGTAGCGCGATTTTGTAGGCGTTTTTGTCGATTTCTACCGCGTAGGCCTTTGCGGCGCCGTTACTTAGCGCTTCTGCGGCCATCAGCGCGCTACCGCCGAAAGCCTCGATAAAAACCTTACCCGCTAGCTCGTAGCGAAACGAGTCGAAAAACGAGCCCTTTACTATACTTTTCGTGCTTCTTGTGGTTTGAAGCGAGGGCAAAAGCAGCTTTTTACCTTTAAATTTGCCGCTTGAGATAGTCGCGTAGAGATTTTTCAACGAGCTTTCCTTAAAATCGTAAGTAGCTCTTCTTTAAATTTATCTATCAAATTTGAAACCTCAATCTCTAAATTTGAGCCGTTTTGCGGTGCGGATTCTTCTTTTATAACAAATGCGGGTAAGGTCGTGCGAGAGGGCACGATAGGCTCTGAAAACTGGATCGCCGAGTAAAACTCCTCAAGCGCGGAAATAAGAGCCTCTTTGTTAAAAGGGATTTTTAGATGAGGCGAGCGCTCGGCGATCACGAAAACCGGCTTTTTAGCCTCTATCTTTTTGTCTGCTACGATAAAATCGCAATCTTTTCTGGGCGAGATAAAATCTCTCAAAAATAGCCTTAGCGACTCCTCTAGCAAAATGCAGTCGCATTCAAACGAAATTTTCACAAATTCTCCTTTTTCTCGCCTTGATTTGGGCTGGATTTTAACAAATTTATGCGAAAATTTAAATTAAGCAAAAATTTTCCCAAACGGGGCTAAAAAAATTTGCAAATTTGACGATATAGAAGCTAGCAAATATTTAAAGGAGAAAATATGGAAATTTTCAAAGTAGCGAGCCAACCGATGGCAAACGTAGCTACAAGCTCGCATGCACAAAGCTCTACGCAAACTAGAGAGGTCGAAAGGACGCAGATCCAGCAAGACGCAACCCAAAATTTAACCGAGCAAAATAACGAAACGCTAAATGAAAAAGTAAAAGAAGCCACCGAAAAGCTAAATAGACAAATGGAAGATCTAGGCACTAGCATACGCTTTGGCTACAACGACAAGATAGAGGCCATGTACGTAAACGTGATGGAGATGAAAACCGGCGACGTAATCCGCAAAATTCCGACCGAACAAGCCATGAAACTAAGCGAATATTTTAGAGAGGCGGTCGGAGTTTTATTTGACAAGGAGAGCTAAAAATGGCGCTAGGTAAAGTTTCTTCGCTTGGCTTCGGAAGTCAGGTTTTAACGCAAGACGTTATAGATAAGCTAAAAGCCGCCGACGAAGCGGGTCAGATAAAACCCGTAACAACTAAAATCACGGCAAACGCGACAAAGCAAAAGGATCTAACGGCTCTAAAAACGCTGATCGGCACTTTTCGCTCCTCTGTTTCAACCCTAGCAGACGATAGCTCGTATCAAAAAAGAACGACTAGCTCGGACGGCAAAAGCGCGGATATAAGCGTAAGATCGGGCGTCGCAGTACAAGATATCGAGATAGACGTCAAACAACTAGCTAAAAAAGACGTTTATCAAAGCACCAAATTTGCCACCTCAAGCTCGTTTATCGGCAAAAACGGAACCTTTGGCGTAAAAGTCGGAGGTCAAACCTATAAGATCGAAGTTAAAAGCTCGACTACGCTAGAAGAGCTAGCCGATAAGATCAACGAGGTCACAAACGGCGCCGTCTCGGCAAAAGCGATGAAAGTGGGCGGCGAAGACCCGTATCAGCTTATACTTCAATCAAAAGAAACGGGCGCGGAAAACAAGGTCGAGCTAACAAACGTCGATGACGACGGCAACGCCCTAAGCGGCGCGGACGATGTTTTGGGTAAACTCGGCTGGGATAGCGCAAATATCGCAAATAATAAAATCTCGACCGCGCAAGATGCCGAGTTCGTCTACAACGGTATCACGATAAAACGAAGCGGCAACGAGGTAAAAGATCTAAATTTAGGAATGACGATAAAGCTAAAAGATACGGGCAAGACGACTTTTAGCGTCAAAGAGGACACGAGCGCAATAAAAGAGAGCATGCAAAGCATGGTAACGGCGTACAATAACCTCGTAAATAACCTAAAAGTCGCTACCGATTACGATTCGGATACGAAAAAATCGGGCACTTTTCAAGGCGTGAGCGAGATAAATACTATAAAATCGACGTTAAACAAAATTTTATTCGGCAATCAGACCTACACCAAGGATAACGTAACCAAGACGGCAAATTTAGCCGACTACGGCCTAAGTCTAAACAAAGAAGGTTTGCTGGAGCTAGATAGCTCAAAACTCGGCAAAAAACTAGATGAGGATTTGCAAAGCGTCCAAAAAATATTTGCCGGCGGTACCACCTACGGTACGGCTCAAGTCCTTAGCTCAAAACCCATAGACAGCGGAGCGCTCACTATCGGCGGCGACGATCTCGTGATAAACGGCAAAAAGATAAATTTAGCCGCTACGCCTGCGTCAAATTCGACAAAAGAAAACGCGCTAGCGCTACTAAAAGCCATAAACGACGCAGGAATATCGGGCGTACAAGCGACGCTAACCGCAAACGAAGACGGCATAATGCTAAAAACGACAAACGGAACCGCCATAGATATAAAAGGCTCTACCGCAGCGCTAAATGCGGTGGGCTTTAGCGAATCGACGGTAACGCCGAAAAACACGACCGTAAACGGGATATTTTCGTCAACCAAAAAGGCGGTAGACGGGCTGATCAACTCAAAAGACGGCTCTTTAACCAAGTATGCCAAAAGCCTAGTAGACGAGAAAAAGTCGCTAGACTCAGAAAAAGAAAAAACGCAAAAGTCGCTGGACGCAAAATACGCCACGATGGAAGAGCGATTTTTGGCGTACGATAAGATCATCAGCAAACTAAATAACGAATTTTCGTCGTTAAAATCGATGATCGAAGCCGAATATAATAAGAAGTAAAAGGTAAATTTATGCAATACAACACTGCACACGCGGCGTATTCGCAAAACGCGGTAGGCGGCATCGAGTCGCCTACTAAGCTCATCGAGATGCTTTACGAGGGCATTTTGAGATTTATTTTTAGAGCTAGAAAAGCAATGCAAGATAACGACGTGGAGAAAAAAGTATATTTTATAAACCGCACGAACGCTATCTTTATTGAGCTTTTAAACTCGCTAGACTACAACCAAGGCAATGTCGCGCACTATCTAAGCGGCCTTTATACGAGGCAAATCCAGCTGCTGTCGATGGCAAACATAAACAACGACGAGCAGAGCCTAAACGAGGTCGTGAGCGTAACCAAGCAACTACTTGAAGCGTGGAAAGAGACGACGAGCGCGGGGCAAGCCGATGTGGCTGGATGAACTCAAAATCGCCGTCGCTAACGATGACGCGGAGGCTATCGCGGCGCTAGCGGACGAGACGCCTAGTAAATTTGGCAGCCTAGAGGATGCTCTGCAAGCCCAAGAACTCCTCGGCGCAGCGATAAATTTGATACAAAAAAACAGAGCCGAGCTCGGTAAAGAGCTAGAAAAACTAAAAAACGTAAAAAAATACATAGCATCGTAAGTAAATTTGACCGCATTTACGGCGCTTTTATCTCAAATTCTCCTCTAAATTTATCCCGCAAAGGCAAAATATGACGAAAAACGACGTAAAGGACGCTTTAAAAAGCAGGTTCGGCGCGGAGATAGCGGGCGACTTTAGAGTGCTAAAGGAGCGCGAGCTGGCCGAATTTAACGATGAAGCGAAATTTGTCTTTGAGGGCAAGAGCGAGATACTGTGCGAGTTTTATATCTTTGCAGATACGGGCGTAGGCGATCTTTGGCTTGCCTGTCTAAATGACGACAAGGTCGCTTTTTACGATCACGACGCCGGATATCTTTGCGCATCAAATTTAGTTAAATTTGATCTAGATATGACGGGCTGGCTTGAGATCGCCGAGATGTTTGGAAAATTTGAAACCATAAACGAGCCAAACGACGAACAAAAATCTAAATTTAAGCTAGCCGTTAGCGCTGCGTGTCCGCAAATTTTAGAGATTTGGGGTATTTAGGATCTAAAAACGCACCTTACGCCGTTTCAAATTTAAACCCTATTAGCGACCGTCAATTTTAACCCGACGTAGCCTAGTCAAATTTGATCAAATTTTGCGCCGTCTGTTTGCTAGTAGTAAATTTATTCAAACCTAGAAAAACGCGCCGTCAAGATATCCAGTTTATCACAGTAAACCCTCAAATTTAAAAACAAATTTGATATCCAAGCTAGCTAAAATTTGATGAAATAAAAGTAGTAAGAGGCATGGCGATAAGCCGAGTTCTGTCGTGAGTGATTATTTATCTACTCCAAATTTTACAATTTGGCTCTAGCGAAGGGTTTGACATAAGACTCAAAACCATCCCTTCTTGCTGCGAGTTGGGTTTATATAGCCGCCGCGCTTACACGCCGCGCTGGTGGGCTCTTACCCCGCCGTTTCACCTTTACCGCCGAAGCGGCAGTCTGCTTTCTGTTACACTGTCCCTTGGGTCGCCCCAGCCATCCGTTAGATGGAACTCCGTCTTATTGCAGCTCGGACTTTCCTCTTTTGCCTACGCAAAAGCAATCACTTGCCATACCTTGGGCGCGATTATAACTTTTTCGGGTTTAAGGATAGCTTTTTAATCCTAATGTGTTTATTTGAATCATATTAAACTCTAACACAAAATCACTACACAGGCACAATATATCAGCCATCTCTGATTTCTAAATTTTTTGTAAATTTATAATTTTAGTGTATAATGGAAAGTTTTTATTTTTTACGAAAGATTACGGATTATGAAAGATATTAAAATACCAATTATTTCTAGTTTAAGTTTAGCGGCATGTTTAGCACTTGTTCCTTCGCAAGCTTTAGCCGAAAACGCAACAGCAACAGTAACCGGCGGCGGTAGCAACGGCTTGCATCACTCAAGCGGTACTTATTACTCGGGCGGTTACGAGGGCCTAGTATCTGGCGGCTCCAGCGATCATATAGTAACTATTACCGGTGATTCTAGCGGCACAGATATGTCTTCATACACTATATACGGCGGCGGCGTGGGTGATCCTGCCGTTACACCTACGACTTCTGCCGACCGAAACAAGATCGTCGTTCAAAACGGTGCCACCGTTACTACTATAATAGGTGGCGAAGGCAAAGGCGCAACAGGAAACACCGTAAGCATAACAAATTCAACCGTTAAACGAGCCGTCCTAGGCGGCAACGGCACCTGGGCGGGACAATCAACCCATGCGGGAGATGCTGTCGGCAACACCGTAAATATCGAAGGCGATAGCCAGATAATTGGAGATGACGATGGTATAACCTACTTTGATGAAGCGATGGTGTCAGGAGGTCGAGCCGGGCATGGCGCTTCCGCAAACAACAATACCGTAAATATAACCGGTGCAGCTACGATAAATAGAGGCAGAATAGAAGGCGCTACAATAAATCAAGGAAAAGAAGCGAAAGGTAATAGCGTTAATATCACTGGCGCCATAGTCTTAAACAATGGCCAAGAAATGGATGGCGCTGTATCCGTATCCCCAGAACATGAAAGCACCCTAGAGGGGAACCATGTCGTCATAAATAACGCCGGCGCCAAACTTAGAAATATAACCGGCGCCAATGCCACAAAACGAGACATCCATGTCGGAGGCAAATCTACAGCAATAGGAAACTACGTAATTCTACAAAACGGACAAGTCGAATCTACTACGGGCTCATACATGGCCGCCGTCTCAAAAAACAATTACTCTAAAATTAGCGGCGGAACAGTTATGGGCGATGTACAAGGCGGTTATGCCGGCTCATACCCAACTCTTACTCACGTCGCTACGAGCGAGAATGATTACGCCGAAATAAGCGGCGGCGACATAAAGGGCAATGCCTACGGCTTCCGTAACATCAATGGAGACATAACCGAAAGCTACGTCAAAATGACAGGCGGTAAAGTGGGCGACAGCGCTTACGGCGGACTTACCCAAAGCGGTAAAATTTCAAAAAGCTATGTGTTATTAGATGGCGGTGAAGTAGGACATGACGCTATCGGCGGAAGTAGCATTAGCGGAAACGCCGAAGCAAACAAAGTAGAAGTCAAACAAGGCGCTACCGTGGGTCGCAATATCATTGGCGGAAAATCCGAAACAGGTAGCGCGACTAACAATACGGTAAATTTAAAAGGCGCTCAGGTAGCCGGCGACGTATATGCAGCGCATGCAAGCAGCGGTAGCGGCAACAGCGTAAATTTCCATAGCGGAAGCGTAGGAGGAACGATCTATGGTCTATCTAATACAAGCGGAGCTAACAATAGCCTAAACGTATATAACGCCTCTACTCAAAAAACTGCAGGCGATATAGCAAATCTAAACGTATTAAACTTCGATGGAATTTCAAACGCTAACGGTAGCGCAGATGCCGCAGCTTTAAATTTAACTACTGCCGGCAACACCGATATCAATAATGCTAAATTCCAACTAAACGGAATAGATTACGATCCAAGTAACGATAGCTACGGCTCTTTAAATATAGAGGATGGTAAGGAGTATTATCTAATTAAAAACGGAGGCGATTACTCAAATTTCAAAGAGAAAGCCAAGCAGCAGACAAACGTATTTA
>CAURKE010000037.1:0-6906 GCA_963525055.1 uncultured Campylobacter sp.
ACCTAGTTAAAAGCGCAAATTGGCTAAAATCAAGCCCTATTTTAAAGAGGCGAAAAGTGGAAAAAATCTCAATTATAAATTTTCAAAATAAAAAAGAGCCGTCGCGATACGCTTGCGGCGATATTTTTAAATACTACTTAAAAAATAGTTTTTTAAAATTTACAAGCCTTGCAAAAAGCTCAAATTTATGCGGTCCTGCAAGCTCTTTTGCGTCTTTTAAAATGCGGGCTAAGGCGGCTTTTTAATGTTTAATATCGTCCTCGTTCATCCTCAAATCCCCCAAAATACGGGCTCGATCGGTCGCATGTGCGTAAATGCAAACCTTAAGCTTCATATAATCAAGCCGACCGTTTTTGACATCAGCGAAAAGGCCGTTAGGCGCGCGGGTCTTGATTATTGGGCGCTGCTAAATCCGGTGATCTGGGAGAGTTTGGATGAGTTTTTACGCGCAAACGCCGCTTACGAGGATAGGTTTTTTTACGCTACGACGAAGGCTCATAAATTTTATTTTGAAGCGGAGTTTAAAAAAGGCGATTTTCTGTTTTTCGGCGGCGAAAGTACGGGTCTGCCTATGGAGCTGATGGAGCGAAATTTCGCAAACGCGATCAAAATCCCGATGGGCGAGCATGGCAGAAGCTTAAATTTAGCCACGAGCGCGGGCATCATCGCGTATGAGGCTATCAGGCAAAATTTCGCCCAGTCAGGCCTTGGAAACGCGCTATGAAATTTACTGCAAATAGGCTCTTTACGCTCTTTTTTGTGGCTCTATTTTTCGCTGTTTTTGCGGCGGGTGCCGAGCTAAAGATCGCTACGTTTAACGCGCAAAATTTATTTGACGCTAAAAACGACGGCAGCGAGTACAAGGATTTCGTCGTCGGCAAATCGGAGTGGAACGAGAAAAAAGCAAGCGCCAAATTTAAAGCCGTAAGCGCAAAGATAAAAGAGCTAAACGCCGATATCATCGCGCTTCAAGAGATAGAAAACGAAATGATTTTAAAAGAGCTGATAAGGGAGGCGGGCTATAAATATTTTGCCTTTTCAAAGGGTAAAAACGGCCCCGTAGGCCTAGCGGTGTTATCTCGCGTAAAGCCTGAAAAAACGCGGATTTTTAGCGTGCCAAACGTCAAAACAAGAGACATTTTAAAGCTTGATTTTGAGGTTAATGGGCAAAAATTTAGCCTTTTAAATTTACATTTTCCCGCTAGAAAAAATTCCTTAAAGCAGAGAAAAACGGCTTTTATCACGCTAAAATCAGCCTTAGCGGATACCGAAAAAGTCGTGGTTTTGGGCGATTTTAATACGCCTTACGGAGATAAGGAGCTGCTGGGCGATCTTACGATTAGTAAAAATTTAGCCAATCTTTGGGCGTTTTTGCCAAAGCACGAGCGCTACTCGCACACGAGCCTAAATGCGCTCGATCACGTTCTGCTCTCAAAAGACGCGCTTAGCCAAAATTTCATTTTAAACAGCTTTAAGGCTGAGCGAGAGGGAGAGCAAATTTCGGATCATTTCGCGCTGGTTTTTAGGCTAAATTTTGATAAAAACGCTAAAGATACGCTGCAAAATATCACCGAAGCGCGGGTCGGCGAACTGTCAAAAAAGTCAAATTTGCCCGTTTTGCTAAAACGCGCTACGGTCGTGCAAAAGGACAAAAAAGGCTTCACGCTAGCGCAGAATAAGCGCGGCATCTACGTTTATGAGCCAAAAAACGACGCAAAGCCCGGCCGGGTCATGGACGTAGCGGTAAACCGCCTAGACGAGTTTAAGGGAAATCTTGAGATCAGCTCGCATTATGCGATGAAAATTTACGAGGAAACGCAAGATCCGCGTGAGCAGATGTTGGAGGCTAAAAACCTAAAGCAAGCGCGCCCTGGCGACGTGTTTAGCCGTATCGGCGGCGAAGTGCGAAACGGCAGACTCTACACGCCGTACGGAGATATTAAAATTTACGGCGCAAAGGGCAAGCCGCGCAACGAAAAAGAGGCGATTTTCACCTCCGTTCGCGTCGTGAGCTACAAAAACGAACCTCAAATTTGGATAGAAAATGAAGATAATTGACGCGGTGATGCTTGGCGCATTCGTGCTTTTTATGATATTTTTGATGCGCGGATTCGTCACGCAGACGCTTGAGAGAAACAAAAGAAGACAAAATTTAAAAAAGGATAAAAAATGAGCGAAACAAAAGAACTAATCGTGGAGATCGGCGTCGAGGAGCTGCCGGCGATCCCGTTTTTAAAAGAGTGCGGCAACGTCGCGGCGAAGTGGCGTGAGACGCTAGCGCAAAACGGCCTGGATAGCGAGTGCGAGTTTTACTATACGCCGCGCAGGATCGCGTTTTACCACCCGAAATTTGCGGTGCGTCAGGAGGATGGATTTAGCGAGTTTATCGGTGCGCCCAGGCAAGTCGCGCAAAAAGACGGCGCATGGACGCCGGCCGCGCTAAGCTTTGCTAAAAAATGCGGTATCGCAGAGTCTGAGCTCAAATTTGAAACCGTCGGCGGCAAAGAGGTGCTCTACTACAAAAAGCCAGTCGCGGGCAAGCCTAGCTCTGAGCTTCTGGGTGATATGATCGAGAAGTTTTTGCTTGGCTTAAATTTTGGCAAATCTATGCGCTGGGGCGAGGGTAAATTTGAGTTTATCCGCCCGGTACGCTCGTTTTTGTGTTTGCTTGGAGACGAGGTCGTTAAATTTAACAAATTTGACGTGGAAAGCGGTAATAGTATTTTTATGCACAGAAGCGTCGGTTACGATAAATTTGCCGTCAAAAACGCGAAAGATTATTTCGCTGCGATGCCTAAAATCGGCGTAATCCTCGATCAAAACGCGCGCCGAGAGAAAATTTTGAGCGAATTTAAACAAATCGAAGCCAAAAACAGCGTAACGGTCGAGGTGGACGAGGCGCTGCTAGACGAAGTCGTAGCGATCACTGAGCATCCGACCGCGCTGCTTGGCGGCTTTGAGCGGGAGTTTCTGGAAGTGCCTAGCGAGGTCATCATTACCTCAATGAAGGAAAATCAGAGGTATTTTCCTGTTTTTGAGGGCGGTAAGCTCGCTAATCGCTTCGTGGTCGTCAGCAACGCCATCTCGCCCGAGCCTGCGCTCATCGTAAAGGGTAACGAAAAAGTACTTCGCGCGAGGCTTAGCGACGCGATGTTTTTCTGGCGCAGCGACCTAGCGCATGAGTTCGGCCCTGAAAAGCTAAAAAATATCACCTATCTAAAGGAGCTTGGCAGTACATACGATAAGAGTGTGCGCGAGCTAGGCGTCGCAAAACGACTGGCTAAAATCTGCGCTGATAGGCTAAAAGCGTGCGCAGGAGAGGGCTACGAGGCGCTGCTGGAGCGCGCCGTGATGCTGAGTAAGGCCGATCTAACCACGCAGATGGTGTATGAGTTTACCGAGCTTCAAGGCGTGATGGGCGGCTACTACGCGGCGGCTAAGGGCGAAAACGAAAACGTCGTAACCGCGATCAAGGAGCAATATCTGCCAAGCGGCGAGGCCAGCGCGCTACCTAGCACTATCTTTAGCTCCGTCGTCGCGCTCGCGATCAAACTCGAGACGCTAATCGGGCTCTTTAGCGCGGGCAAGATCCCAAACGGCAACAAAGACCCGTATGCGCTGCGCCGCGCGGCTAACGGCGTCATCAAGATCATTCAAAACGAAAATCTAAACTTTGATATCGCGGCGTTTTTGCGAGAGACGGCGGAGGGATATGCTAAATTTGACATCGAGGCGCTCATAAATTTCATTTTCGATAGACTTTATACATTTTTTGACGTAAATCCGTCCGTCGTAAAGGCCTGCCTAGCTAGCAAAAAGGGCGATGTGCTCGCGCAGTGCGAGGCGATCGAGGCTCTAGGCGCGATCTGCGCAGCAGAGGACTTTAGGCAAAATTTCAGCACGTTTAAGCGTCTGGCAAACATCATCAAGGACGAAAATTTTGGCGCGGTAGATGAGGCGAAATTTGAAAATCAGAGCGAGAAAAAGCTATTTGACGCCTTTAAGGCCGCGGTAAAACTAGGCGGCTCATACAGCGAACGCCTAAAAAATCTTTTCGGTCTAAAAGCCGCGATAGACGAGTTTTTCGACAATGTAATGATAAACGCCGAGGATGAACTCGTGCGTAAAAACCGCCTTGCGCTCGTAGGGCAAATTTACGCAGAATTCCTCAAAATCGCCGATATAAAAGAGATAAGCCTATAAAGGCTAGAAGCGGTGCTGCCGCTTCTAAACCTAGGCTATGCTCTGGCTTGGCATAGGAGCTAGCGGTCTTGGATACTTTTTATGGAACAAGGGCGCATGCGAGGTAGATAGCGGAACCCTAGCTATCATGAATAACGCCCTCATACCTGCTGCTATCATCGTAAATTTAGTATTTTGGCATAAAGACGCGGACATACTAAGACTCTGCCTAGGCGGTGCGGTGATTTATATCTCGCTACTGATTCATAATAAAATCATCGCGCACTACGAGCGAGCAAGCGTAGCAGCAAAATAACCTAAATTTGAAGCTAAATTTAGCTGAAATTTAAAACTAGCGGCGAGATCAAACATCGCCGCTTTACTTGACGGCAGCAGGTATTTTAAATTGGTTTTTAAAAAGGATTAAATATGCACGACGCCGCAGCGCTTCTAATCGCACTCGTTTTTCTAATCGTAAGCTTTTTTGTTGCTTTAATCGCCCCCCCAAAGGCAAACACAAACTGCTTTGGCTTTTTGTTTGGTTTTTGGTGTTTTTCGCAGACGGGTTTATAACCTCGGCCATATTTCATTACTATGGAAATTTATACGGCAAGATAAACGTCTACGAAAAGCCCGCCATACACGCTTATTATGCAGGAGAAAGAGAAATAGTCGAATGGAATAGAAGCGCTTTTCCTTTGATAGATCCAACCAATTGGCTAAATTTCCCTGCAAATACGACCGATGCAAATTTCATATCTTTGATAAACGGCTACGTAAATTTCATAGATTATAAAGAAAAAAGCGAAAATCCTGTCACAAACGGTAAATATTTTAGAATTTATCTGGATGACTATACTGCAAAAGAGTGCTTTTTATCTGCTGATTTAAGTATAAAGGGCTTTTTAACGAGTATCCCGATAATGTATGAAGAATTAAATATATTTTTTAATCAACTGCAACCAAATCATGAAAGCGAGGATAAAATAGCCAGAGAGATAAAATCGTTACTTGATGATAGAAACGCCTCGACGATAGATATAGAGCCGTCTGAGATATTAAGCTACATAAAACACGATATGAAAGATCTAAAGCAAATTTACAAAGACAAATGCGTAGCTCGCAAAGAAATAAATGAAGATGAGATAGCACCTGCCGAACTCGTAATAAAATATCCGTATGCCGTCATAGAACAAAAGCCCGATATAAAAACTATGTTTGATAAGGTAATAGGCATGGGATTTAACTACGGCGGAATCATAAAAGATAGAAAAACGGGCAGGATGCTAGCCGACAATACATACATCTACGAGTCTTATCACTCTTGGCTAATCCAAGCCTTAACTAATACTTTGGGTCCAGAGTCCGGCGGTCCATTTTGGATGTGTAATAAAAACGAGAACACTTGGATAGAAGACTGTAATCAAAAAATGATAGAGGAATTCTTTAGAAAGGATAGAAAATGAGAAAGTTTGAGATAGCTATACGTTAAACTCAAGCGCAAATTTGACGCGCCAAAGAGTCCGTCAAATTTGCAAATTATACTATCTCTAAAACCGCTGTGATATCTGCCATGCCTTGCGTGTACATAGCTGACGTAACGAGTGCGTCTGCGCCTGTGCCAGCGAATTCTCGGACGTTTTTTATATTTATCCCGCCGCTTGCGACTAGTGCTACGTTTGGAGCGATTTTATCTCGTAGGTCCACTGCTTGCTTTACCGCCCCCGGCGTAAATTTATCGCACTGCACGACGTCGGCGCCCGCTCTTAAAAGCGCTTCGCAGTCGTTTAAATTTTCGCATTCGACGGCGATTTTGCGCTCGGGGGCTTTTGCCTTAAAGGTTGAAATTTGAGCCAAAAACTCATCATACGAGCCATAAGCCTTGATGTGATTTTTAAAAAACAGCACGCTATCGCTCAAATTTAGCCTATGTATGCCGCAGTCGCCCTCAAGCACGGCTTTTAGGCAAAATTTCTTAGCAAACGGGAAGCTCTTGCGCGTGGCTAGGATTTCGCATTTTGGATTTACGTTTTTTGCCGCCTCGTTCATCGCTCTTGCGTAGGTGGCGATTTTACAGGCGTACTCTAGGCAAATTTGCGCTAGTTTCCAGGCTTTATGCACATTATCGTAGCTGCCGTTTATTTTTACGATCGGCTCTTTTACGGCTGCGATGGCTGAGTTTGGGACGCAAATTTGCGCCTCGCAGCCAAGCAACTGCGCGATGCGAGCGGCGACGTCTACGCAGCTAACCGTCACGTCCTCGCGCGGTAGTATGGTTAAAACGGCGTTTTTGCGGATGCCTTGAAGCGAGGTCGTAAGATCAAAGTAGGGCAGATCCTCGCCGATGTAGGCTAAAATTTCTGCATCACTTATCTTGATCATCGCTTGCTAGCCTTTTTGCCTCGGCGTTTTTCTTATTTGCGTTTACGATCATGTTTCTAAAGATGCCGTTTTCGTAGAGTCCGGCGTGATATAGCGAAAAGCCGACGAATGCGATACCTGCGATCGTATGCAGCTTCTCGCAGCGGCTTTTGTTTCTGCCTTTAAGCCCCAGCGCCGTTAGGCAAACTGTGGCTAGAGTGACGCTCATGCCGATTTTTGCGACTTTTCTATGGGTTTGTAAATTTAAAAGTTGTCCGTTTATGTTCATTTTTTTCTCCAGCAAGTTGTGTTTGCGATGCCTATGCTCTCAGGGTCAAATTCCGGATTTAGCCCCGCTTTTCT
>CAURKE010000038.1:0-6871 GCA_963525055.1 uncultured Campylobacter sp.
GCGAGACCTTTGATCCAAACTCCGTAGCTAGAAGCGAACAAAACGTCGAAGAAAAGCGCCAAGGCAGTAAAGAAGCCGAAGTGCAAGGCGTGCCTGGAGCCGTGAGTAATATCGGTCCGGTCGAAGGCTTGCAAGATAATAAAATGAAAGAGCTATACTCCAAAAGCTCATCCACGACAAACTATGAAATCTCAAAAAAAGTTGAGCGCGTCAAGGATCAGTTTGCTAAGATAAACCGCCTAAGCGCCGCGGTCGTCGTGGACGGAAAATACGAAAATAAAAAAGACGAAAACGGAAATCCGACCAAAGAGATCGCCTACGTGCCGCTTGATAAAGAGCAGCTAGCGCGCATAGACGCTCTCATTCGTCAGTCTATCGGCTTTGATCAAAACAGAGGCGACGAGGTCACGGTTAGCAACTTTGAGTTCCAGCGTCAAGACGGACAGACGCCAGCAGGTAAGGTTCAGTCCTTTTTCGATCTTTACGTAGTGCCGTTTTTACCGATCCTAAAATATATTTTCGCCGCAATTTTGCTTTATATCTTTTACAAAAAAGTCATCGTGCCGTTTATGGCTAAAATGCTTGAGGAGATCAAAGAGGAAGAGCCCGAGATACCCGATAACGACATTCAGCTTGACGATAGCGAAGATACGCTGGAGAAATTTCAAGCCGCTAGGAAAAAGGTCGAGGAGCAGCTGGGTATCGGTGATAACTTTAACGAGGACGATCTGCGCTACGACGTATTGCTAGAGAAGATGAAACTAATCGTGCAAGAGCGAAGCGAGGAGATCGCCGTCTTGCTACAAGACCTAGTCAAAAATGACTCGGATTTTAGCAACCGTAAGGACTTTTAATGGCAACAAAGCTAAACGAACAGCAAAAGATGGTATATGACGATCTTTCTATGCCCGAAAAAATCGCTATTTTGCTTATTCAGCTGGGCGAGGACGTCACGACGCTGCTCTTTTCTCATATGGAAGTTGACGTCATAACCGAAATTTCGCGCTATATCGCTACCGCAAAAAGCATGGATAAAAACGTGGCGGCTGCCATTTTAGAAGAATTTTACGCTCTCATGCAGTCAAATCAGTACATGAGAAGCGGCGGCTTAGAGTACGCGAAAGAAATTTTATACCGCACCTTCGGTCCGGAAACCGCGCAAAAGATCCTCGATAAGCTCGCAAAAAGTATGGAAAACTCAAAGAGTTTCGGCTATCTTACCAAGGTTAAGCCTCAGCAACTTGCGGACTTTATCATGACCGAGCACCCGCAGACTATCGCTCTTATTTTGGCGCATATGGATTCAACCAGCGCAGCCGAGACGCTTTCGTTTTTTAACGACGAGCTTAGAAGCGAGGTCGTCGTTAGAATGGCAAATTTAGGCGATATCAGCCCGTCCATCATCAAGCGCGTTTCAACCGTGCTAGAGGGCAAACTAGAGAGCCTCACGTCCTACAAGGTCGAAGTCGGCGGACCAAGAGCCGTGGCAGAGGTGTTAAACCGCCTCGGTCAAAAGGCGTCCAAAGCAACGATCGAATACATCGAAGATATCGACGACAAACTCGCTACGACGATCAAAGAGCTTATGTTTACATTTGAGGATATCAACACTCTCAACCAAGCCGCTATCCGCGAGATACTTAAAAACGTCGATAAAAAAGACCTCATGGTCGCGCTAAAAGGCAGCGGAGACGCGCTCAAGGAAAAATTCCTCTCAAGTATGTCTCAGCGCGCTAGCGAAGCGTTTAAAGAGGAGATGCAGTTTTTGGGCGCGGTGCGCGTAAAAGACGTCGAAGAGGCGCAGCGCCGCATCGTAGAACAGGTTCAGGCCTTAGCCGAGGGCGGGGCATTCCAAATAGGTGAAGCCGATGAGATGATAGAATGAAAAGCAGCGTAATAACAAACGAGCGCTCAAAAGAGCACTTCGTAGAAAACTATCGATTTAAAATTTTAGGCCAGGAAAAAAGAAGCGAAGATGCGCACGTAGGTCACGAGAGCGAAACTCGCCGCACGTCCGAACATCAACACGAGCGCGTCTTAAACGGCGAGCAAGAGGGCTTAAATTTAAGCGAAGAAAAAGAGCAAGGCGTTCATTTTAAACCCGAGCCAAGCTTTATCGAGGAACTGCTAAAGCGCACCGACGAGATGAGCGGCAGTATGATAAAGCTGCAAATGCAAATCGAAAATCAAGAAAACGAATTTGCCAAACGCTTAGAGAGCGAGATCCAGCGCGCCAAAGAGGACGGCATAAAGCAGGGTAGAGACGAGGCGGCGGCTAAATTTGACGAGGAGTTAAAGACGCTTGAGAGCAGGTATCTGGGATCTATAAATAAGCTAGAGGAGCAGGCGGCTAAATTTGAAAGCCTCATCGCATCTAGCGAAGCGCAGCTGCCGACCACCGCAGTCGAGGTCGCAAAAGAGGTCGTGAAAAAAGAGATTTCGATAAATTCGGCAAACATCGCCGCAGCTATCTGCAAAGAGCTTTTTAGCGAAATAAGAGACGCCAAAGAGATACAGATAAAAGTAAATCCGAAAGATTACGAGTTTATCAAAGAAAATTTCTCCGGACAAAACGTCAAAATCTCCGCCGACGAGGCTATCAGCGCGGGCGGAGCGATCGTGCTCAGCGATGCGGGTAACCTCGAGGGCACGATCGAAGCTAGACTAGAAAAAATCAAAAAGATAATAGGACAATGATAGACGTAAAATCTATGAACGTGCAGGAGCTCGAAGCGCTTTGCGGGAAGCTCCGGGATAAAATTTTACAAACCGTCAGCGCAAACGGCGGGCATCTGAGCTCAAACATCGGCGCAGTCGAGCTTATCGTCGCGATGCACTATGTTTTCGACGCCGCAAAAGATCCGTTTATATTTGACGTTAGCCACCAAAGCTACGCGCACAAGCTAATCACCGGACGCTGGGATAAATTTGATACGCTTAGAAAATTCGGCGGTATCAGCGGCTACACTAAGCCTTCCGAGAGCAAATACGACTACTTTATCGCCGGCCACAGCTCCACCTCTATCTCGCTAGCAGTGGGCGCGTCAAAGGCGATCAAACTAAAGGGCGAGGATCGCATCCCAGTGGCCTTTATCGGCGACGGCTCGATGAGCGCTGGTATCGCGTACGAGGCACTAAACGAGCTGGGCGATATCAAAAACCCTTGCGTAGTCGTCCTAAACGACAACGAAATGAGCATCAGCAAACCCATCGGCGCCTTTAGCAACTACCTCTCGCAGATGATGGCCGGGCCGCTGTATCAGAAGTTTAAAAGCCGCGTAGAGAAATTTTTGAGCTATATGCCAGACGGCGCCGCGTATATGGCGCGCAGGATGGAGGAGGGCATCAGGATCTTTACGCCCGGGATGTTTTTCGAGGAGCTAGGGCTTGAGTATATCGGCCCCGTAAACGGACACGACGTGGGGGCGCTCATCGAGGCTTTTAGCGTCGCAAAAGGGATGAAAAAGCCCGTCGTCGTACACGCGCAGACGCTAAAGGGCAAAGGCTACGAAAAGGCTGAGGGGCATCTAGCCAGCTGGCACGGCGTGAGTCCGTTTGATCTGCAAAGCGGCGAAGCCATCAAAAAATCAGCCGCCAAATCGGCCACCGCGCTTTTTGCGGAAAATTTGACCGAGCTAGCTAGCGAGCATAAAAATATCGTCGGAGTGACCGCCGCGATGCCTACTGGCACGGGCATAGACGCTTTGATGGAGAGATTTCCGGATAGATTTTGGGACGTTGCGATCGCCGAGCAGCACGCCGTCGCCTCTATGGCCGCGATGGCCAAGGAGGGCTTTAAGCCGTTTATCGCGATTTATTCGACCTTTTTGCAGCGGGCGTTTGACCAGGTCGTGCACGACTGCGCGATCATGAATCTAAACGTCGTTTTTGCGATGGACCGCGCGGGCATCGTCGGCGAGGACGGCGAAACGCATCAGGGCGCCTTTGACGTGAGCTATTTAAATTTGATCCCGAATTTGACGATTTTCGCGCCTCGCTGTGCCGATAGTTTCAGGCTCGCGATGCGCTACGCATATGCTCACGAGGGGCCTTGCGCTTTTCGCTATCCGCGCGGAGCTTTTGCGCTGGCGCAGGGCGAATTTGAGGCGCGAGAGCTAAAGCTCGGAAAGGGAGAAATCTTGGTCGAGGGTAGCGGCAAAGCGGCCTTTATCGCTTACGGTAACGCCGCGGGTAAGGCAAACGCCGCGCGCAAAATTTTACTGGAAAAAACGGACGGCAAATTTGACCCGAGTCTTGTTGATCTAGTGTTTGTTAAGCCGCTTGACGGCGAACTTTTGCAAGAGCTCGCGCGCAAGCATAAAATTTGGTACGTCTTTTCAGATACGGCAAAAAAAGGCGGCGTAGGCGAGATTTTGGCCGCGTTTTTACAGGAGCGACGCATTTTTGACGTGCGCATAGTTAGCTTTGAGTTTGACGATGCGTTTATCCCGCACGGCGCTACGGCTGATGTCGAGAAAGCTCTTGGTATCGATGCGGTAAGCATTTGCGAGAAAATTTTAGCCGAAACGGCGGATTAAATTTGAGCTGAAGCGTTCTTGCGCTTCGGTTTTGCGAGTTTGGGCGAGCGTTATTCGGGTACCCAAGGCTCAAATTTGAGTTAAATTAGCCTTTTACGCTCAGTTTTGCTTACTGTGCTTTGTGTAAAATTTACGGGCATTCAAACAAAACATCAAATTTAGCGAAACTCGCCCTGCTCAAAAAACAAAATTTGACTTCAAACATTACGCCAAATTTATAAAAAATACAAATTTCAAGCCAAATCTGACACAAATTTTAGTAAATAATAATTTATATTACCAACTATAAAGAAGTTTTAAATAAAATTTTTGTATATTTAGCTAAAAATATCAGGAAAAACGATGAACTATATGGAACTTCTCAAAAACCACGGCCTCAAAGCCACCCCGCAGCGCCTCAGCGTGCTCAAGATCCTCGACCGCCACACGCACCCGACGATCGATGAGCTTTACGAGGAGATCTGCGCCGAAAACCCGTCCGTATCGCTCGCGACAGTGTATAAAAACCTAAATATGCTCAAAGACGAGGGGCTCGTCGTCGAGGTCAATATGCCGAACCAAAAGGCGCGCTACGACATCTTTAGCTATCCGCATATCCACGTTGTATGCGAGAGCTGCGGACACGTCGAGGACTATAACTTCTGCGAGGCGCTGAGCGAGTACAAGGAAAATTTAGAAAGAAAACTCGGAAATTTCATCGAAAAGATGAATGTGCTCGTAACCGTAAAAGACTGCAAAAACTGCCGCCATTAGGCTTTTGGCTCGCCTTTTGGTTGGTGAGCCAAATTTGCTCTCGTTTTTTTTGCCTTGCACGTATCGTTCGACAAAGTGAGTAAGGCTTATAATTTTTAGTATAGCTATAGGCATTTTTTGGTGTTTAAAAATAATGCCGAAAATGCGTAAAATCGTGCTTATGCCGATAAAATTTGTCGCTATTTTTGATCCTGCAAGCGAGCTTTTATCAAGAATAAATTATACTCGCAAGAGCTTTGGTAGTGCCAAAACAGCGAGATATTGCATCTTAACCTACTTAAATTCATACTAAACCTCACTCCGCGACGCGATTTACCCAGATCAAAAAGCTCATCGCTCGGGTTCTCGTCGTCCATATGTGCGGGAGTGACGAGCTCAAGCGCAGTCTGCGGGATCGTAGTTTTAAACGTCTCCGTTACCCACTGCTGGAATTTTACGTTTGGATGCACGATAAAATCGTCATCCTCGCTGTTTGGCGGCGTGCTAAAATCCTCATCCCAGCAGATCTCATCGTATCCGATCGCAAGCAGCCGTAAAAAATCACACCCGCTGCGAGCCAAAACGCAGGTCATCGTCGAGCCCGAACCTGAGCCCATGTGCACGATCTTCGTCTTGCCCGCATCGTCCAGCCACAGCGCGCACATCGAGCCCTCCGAGCCGCTGCCTGCGAACACGCAAAGCCGCTGCTTGATCTTGGCGGCAAGCTCGCGATCCTCGCCGTAAAACCAATACTTTAGCGTTTTATCGAGATTTTTCGGCTCATCCGTGAAAAAGACGATGTCCGTGCCGCCCTCGCGCTCATCGTCGCTCCAACTCTGCTGCAGCAGATCCTGCGGGTAGAGATAGCCGCGTCTGCGCCCGCCAACGTCGTCATAAAAGCCGTTTGCTTCGATCCACGCATAAAGCGCTTCAAGCTCACTCGGCACGCGCATGTCCTGCGGTAGTGCCTCGCGCAGCTGCGCTAGTAATAAATTTTCCACGATCGCTCCTTTTGCTAAATTTGCCGCTCGAATTTTACTGCGTTTCGGCTAAATTTACTGATATTTTGTCTGATATATGCGGCGTTTTACGCGCCCCGTCGCCGCAAGCGCAAACTGGGCTCATTAAATTTAGCCGATTTTGGTTGCGATAAGCACGCCGCAGAGATGAGTGTATTTTGACGGATGGAAATGCGTCAAATTTCACGATATAAATTTTACTACTTTAAGGCCTCTTAGAAATTTTCTGTTTTAAATTTATCGCGTTTATGATATGCCGGTGATACCGTCATCAAATTTGGTTTTCAGCGTCGCTAAAAGTTAAATTTGTAAAATTCGCCGCCGTCTGACCTAACGGGCGAAATTTCGTCTAAATTCCTAGCTCGGCTCTTATAAGTGCTTCGTTTTGCGGCGTCAAAAAGCCTGCGATATCCTGCCACATCGAGTGAAAGCCGTATCCGCCGTCTACCATCTCGCTGCGCGCGGCATCCAGGCTCCAGTCCTGATAGATCACGCGGTACATCGCCGCCACCACAAGCCCCGTGCGAGCGGCATCCAGGCTCCAGTCCTGATAGATCACGCGGTACATCGCCGCCACCACAA
>CAURKE010000039.1:0-6761 GCA_963525055.1 uncultured Campylobacter sp.
CCGCATTATAACACAATTTGCCTTGATTTTTATGCTGTTTTATATTTATTATGCTACAATTACGAACTTTCAATAACTAAAATTTAAGGAAAAAACTTGGCTATCAAAGATGATATTGATTCTATAAAGGAAGAGTTAAATACTCAGGAACAGTTTTTAGAAAACATAATAAAAAGCGAAAGATTTTTTAAAAAATATAAAAAAATTATCATCGGCGCGGTCGTTTTAGGAGTCATCGGCGCGGCGGGATACTATATAAACGGCGCCTTAAAAGAAAAAGAATTTAAAGCCGCAAACGCCGCTTACGCAAAACTAATACTAAATCCAAAAGACGAGCAGGCAAAAGCCGAGCTAAAGCAAAAAGACGCCTCGCTTTACGCGCTTTACGAGTTTAAAAGAGCGGTTGACAACAACGACACAAACGCGCTAAAGTCGCTAACAAACGAGCAGATCGACCCCCTTTTAAAAGATATCGTAAAGTCTCAGATAAACGAGCCTAGCGGTCAAATTTTAAGCTCGTATAAGGCGGTTATTAGAGGTTACGAGCTGATGAAAGAAAATAAAATCGACGAAGCGAAAAACGAATTTAAAAAGGTTCCGTTAAATTCACAGCTACAATCCATCGTCAAAAATTTAGAACACTATCAAGGAAACGCAAAATGAGAAAATTTCAAGCTATTTTAGCAGCCGCGCTATGCATCGCGGTGCTTGGCGGATGCAGCACGAAAAGGCAGTATTTCGAGCCGACCGACGTACAAAATGAAAAAATTTCAGAAAACAGACTGCCGGCTAGTATCGCGACGGCAAGCCTAAACGGTGCGGTGCTAAAAAACGGCATGGCCATAACCAAAAACGGCCTACTCTCGCCGGAGATAAAGCTACCAAAGGGCGCAACCTTGTTAAATTCAGCAGACGGTAAATTTATCAGCTCCGATTTGGACGGAAATTTGATCGTAGCAAATAGCTCAAACGAGATTTTATTTCAGAAAAAATTTAACGAAGCTATCGTTTCAGCAGCGCTTGAGGGAGATAAGCTAGCGCTTTTAAGCGCGGGTAACGTCATATACCTCATCGACATCGCGACAAACGATACTTTGCTCGAGTTTGAGAGCTCAAGCGTTTACGCGCAAGACTCCCGTGTCGCGGCGCCGTTTTTCATGAGCTCGCTCGTCATCTTCCCTACGCTTGACGGTAAGATCATGATAGTAGATAAAAACCAAGGCCGAATTTTACGCGACGTCGTCGTGAGCAGCGAACAATTCTTTAACAACATTATATCTCTAAACGTCGTAAACGATACGATGATAGCGGCCACCGGCAAGCGTATCGTCTCGATAAACCCCGAAAAAACGGTTTACTATAACGGCGAGATAAAAGATATCGTCATAAACGGCGAATACGTGTATATCCTACTAAAAGACGGCAAAATCGTGCTTAGCGATCTAAATTTGCAAAAGATCAAAGACGTGGAGTTTAAATTTGCCATCTTTTCAAGCGCCACCGTTTATAACGGCTCGCTTTATATAATGGAAAAAACAGGCTATCTCATCAAGACAGATTTAGCGCTTGAAAATGCCAAAATTTACGAGCTTTCAGACGAGGTCGAGAGTCAAATTTTTGCCGGCGCGAAAGAATTTTACTACGACGATTACAGCTTAGAGCTTAAATGACGAAGCAAGAAATTTATCAAGTTCTGGAAGCCAAAAAGATTATTTTAAAAAATCTAACCTGGGTGGAGCTTGATAAATTTACTAAAAAAAAGACCCTTGTCGCACTTACGGGCGTCGATATGAAGGAATTTTATACGCTTTTGTTTTTCCGTAGCGCAAAGGCTAGATTTTTAAGCAAAGAATTTGAAGCAATTGATGAAATAGCTGGCAAAATCGCCGAGCAAACGGGTGTAAATTTTAAGAAAAAAGCTATTTTTTATAGTTCGGATGTCTGCTCGAAAACCGCAAATTTGATGAAAGAAAACGGCTATACACATGACTCTATGTGACGTAGGCAACACTAACGCCACCTTCTTTGAAAACGGCAAAATCACCAAAATCAAGCTAGAAAATTTTAAAGATTTTAAAAGCGACGAGAAGATTTATTTTATCAGCGTAAACGATGAAGTGACTAAAAGACTGCAAAATTTGCCCAAATTCGTAAATTTAGAGCCGTATTTTGAGCTGGATACCATCTACAACGGCCTAGGTATCGACCGTATCGCTAGCTGCTACGCGGTAAAAAACGGCCTCATAATCGACGCCGGCAGTGCCATAACGATGGACGTAATGATGAACTCGATGCATCTTGGCGGCGCGATAATGCCCGGCATATCGTACGTTTTAAAGACATACGAGGCGATCTCGCCGAGACTAAAAATCTCGCTAAATTCGCAAATCGATCTCGACGCACTCCCGCAAAAAACGACCGACGCGGTGAGCTACGGCATCATCAAGCCGATCCTGCTTCTCATAGAAAATATGGCAAATGGCTCAAAAATCTACTTCACGGGCGGCGACGGCGAGTTTTTATCGCGCTTTTTTGCCACGAGTATCTATGACCGCATGCTCGTTTTTCGCGGGATGCAAAAACTAATCGAACAAAAAAAGGATATTTTATGCTAACGGTTGCTTTGCCAAAAGGCCGCATCGCCGATGAAACGCTCGCGATTTTTAGGAAAATTTTTCAAAGCTCGTTTGAGTTTGAGGACAGAAAACTGCTGATGAGCGAGGGTGATTTTAAATTTCTAATGGTTCGCAACCAAGACATCCCGACCTACGTCGTAAACGGCGCTGCAGATATCGGCGTGGTTGGCCTTGACGTACTCGATGAGCACCGTCCAGACGTCGTGCGCCTACTTGATCTAAAAATCGGTAAATGCCGCGTCTGCGTGGGTATCAAAGAGGGCGAGGAGTTAAATTTAAACGCGCCAGAACTAAAGATCGCCACCAAAATGCCGCACATCTCGCGCAACTATTTCGCCGCAAAGGCCACCGCGTTAAAGATCATCAAACTTTACGGCTCGATCGAGCTAGCGCCACTAGTTGGGCTGGCTGACGCGATCGTGGACGTCGTTGAGACGGGCACTACGATGAAACAAAACGGTCTAAAAGTCGCCGAGACCATCATGCACAGCTCCGCGCACCTCATCGCAAACAAAAATAGCTTTATCATCAAAAAAGACGAAATTTTATCGCTTTACGAAAAGATCAAGGCGCAAATTTAAGCTAAATTTTACTATCTCGCACACCAGTAGGCTTTTCTATAATAGACATTGCTCACGCCTCGTTTGCTACACTGCTTGCCGCCTTGCGCCGATCGCAAAATTTATTGCCGCGACTCATACCGCTCCGTAAACTGAGCAAAATTTGAGACTAGCGCATAATTTATTGAGTTGCGCCCGCTATTTTATTGCGGACGAGCGAATGCTAGATTAAATAAGAACACAGCGCAACATAAATTTAAATACTTCAAATACGCCGCCAACGCCGCCGCTATCTTCCCCATTCGCCAGTATCACCAAGGGTGCTTAAATTTGCCAAGTGAGCTAATTTTTGTTCTGGGTCAAATTTGCAAAACAAGTGCATTGAGATAAAATTAAATTCGCCGCCAATAGCTCAAATTCCTCGCCGAATTTAGAGATTAAATTTAAGCCGCTCCGCATTTACGACTATTTGTAAGAAGTAAATTTAATAAGCTACAAAGCCCGGCTTTACCGCAGGCTATCGCTAGGCTCGCCCAGATAAAAGCCCTGAAATTCATCCACGCCAAGCTCCACGCAAGTATCATAGACCTCTTTTGAGCGGACGAATTCGGCGATCACCGTGATATCAAGCTTCTTGGCAAATGCGATGATAGCGCCCGTTATCACGCGAGAGTCTTCGTTCGTATCGATATTTTTGATGATGGAGCCGTCGATTTTGATGTAATCAGGCTTTAGTTTTAAGATATACGAGAAGTTGCTATATCCCGAGCCAAAGTCGTCTATAGCGATCTTTGCGCCCATCCTGCGCACGCGGTCGATAAACACTCCGATGCGCTCGATGTTTTCGATATTTTCATCTTCCAAGATCTCGAATATCACGCGTCCGGCGACTTTATATTTGTTCATTTTTTCGATGATAAACACGCTCACGTCGCCGTCGGTCATATCGCGTCCAGATAAATTTATCGAGATCATCGCATCAGGCCTCTCGGCGATCAGCTTAAAGCTTTTTTCTATCAGCATTTTTTCGATATCGGTGTAGCGTTTGATGCGCTTTGAAACCTCCAAAAAGACGCTTGGCGAGATGATTTCGTTGCTGTTTTGGATGCGGATTAGCGTTTCATACTTTACGATTTGCTTTTCTTTATTAAATATCGGCTGATAAAACGGCACGATCTTGTCGTTAATGATGGCGTTTCGTATCATATTTGAGCGAGTGATCTGCTCGGCGTATTGCGGCGTATCGTCGATGTTTTTAAAGTAGCAAAAATAATCCTTGCCGCTTTGTTTAGCAAACTCAAGCGCAGTCATCGCCTTTTTAAGGGTATCTGATTCATCTAGCGCAAAGCCCACCGTACAGTGGATCTCGATCTCGCTTTGTTCGCCATCCTCGGCGATCACGTCGATGACTAGACCTTTGATGTTATCTAAAAGCTCGTTTGCAAGATCCTCATATCTATCGATAAAAAGCTCCGCATCCTCGACCAGCGCGAACTGATCTGGTCCGACGCGGTAAACGGCCATGCCGTTATCCTCGGCAAATTTTTTCGAGACTTCCGTCATTTTTATCAAAATTTGATCGCAAACCGAAGCGCCGAAATAGTTATTCATCTTCCTAAATTCGTCGATATCCATGACGATGACTTTAGGATTTTTCATATCCGCCGTATCGCGCTCGAGGGCTACTTTGTTTGGCAAGCCGGTAAGATCGTCGCTGTAAAGGCGCCTTTGCATTTCGGCATTTTTTTCTAGGAGTTTTTCGTTGCTTTTTACTAGCGAAATTTGATTATCGCGGATACCTCTATAAAAGAGAAAATACTGAAAAATACAAATGAACGCCATAACGCCCGTCACGATGAACGTATTTTTCATATTTACGATAAACCACTCTCCAAAAAGCGGATCGTCCAAGCCTGAAATTTTGACGTTGTGGATCATGTTGTAGCCAAGGATCACGTCGCCCGTTTTCTTAAAATAACAAACCTC
This sequence comes from uncultured Campylobacter sp., assembly GCA_963525055.1. Taxonomy (GTDB): domain Bacteria; phylum Campylobacterota; class Campylobacteria; order Campylobacterales; family Campylobacteraceae; genus Campylobacter_A. The sequence goes on from CAURKE010000039.1 coordinate 5,183, forward strand.
AGCCTTGTTGTCCTGGATTAGATTTATGCGCTTATATACGCCGTTTTGTTTCAAATTTACATGAGCTTTGCCATCCATCTCGCAAAATTTATACGGCAAAACCTCGCCTATCAAATTTGGATGCTGCGAGCTAGCTAGAACTAGGAGTTCGCCCGTTTCGCCCGTTTGTTTAAATATCCAAGACGGCACGGCCTTGGTAGCCTCAGAGTAGCGCTGAAACTCCTTTATATCGCCTTTTGCGATATTGTTATATATGATTTGAATTATATTCATAAAGGCCTCGGCCTTCTCGTCAACGGTTACGTTTGACGGGTAGTTGGTCGAGTCTTGAAATTTATTATAAAATATAAAACCGATCGCTAGGCACGAGAATATCACGAGCACGGCTATCGGTAGGGCGACGAACTGCGTCATCGACTTTTTAAAATCCAAATTTTGCATTAAACTTCTCTAAAAATTTTGTTGCCATTGTATCATTATTTACTTAAGTGAATTATAAAAACTAAAATTTATAAAAATAATTTATAAAGTAAAAAGAATGCAAACCCCAGCAAAATGACCGCGCACACGTAGCTTAGCCATTTTGCGACGTTTTGCGAGATAAATTTGGCGCTTTTATGCACGACAAACGGCATAGAAACTATCCAGATAAATATCGCCGCTACTAGCCCCACTACGACTGCGCCCGCGTTTTCAAAGCTCTTGGCAAAGCCTGCCACGCTAAGCCAAAATCCGACGGTATAAGGGTTTGCAAGCGTGACGAAAAGGCCTTTTGCGTAGTTTTTGCCAAATTTGACCTCGGCCGTGTGCGAGTCCGCCGTTACCGGCCTATTGGCATTTTTAAAGATGACGTAGGAGATGTAGGCCAGGTAGCAAAATCCAAAAATCCCGATGAATTTTTCCGCCGTTTCGCCCTGCAAATGCTCAAGCAAGCCAAACGCCAAAAGCAGCAGATACGCCGCGTCCGCGCTCATAGCGCCAAGCTCGATAGCAAACGCCGACCAAAACGACCTTATCGCCGCGCTCATTATCATCACGTTTACGGGCCCTAGCGGTACCGCCGCGCTAAAACCCAGCAGCAACCCCTGCAAAAACGCGTTCATCTTCATCCCTTTTGATTTTTGTATTTTGGATTTTATCTAAATTTGAGAGATTTTGAGGTTGTTAAATTTGACAAGAAAGGCGGATTTAAATTTTAACGGAACACGCAAATTTGACTTGGGAATTTGGAATTTTACTCGCCGAGACCCATGCCTTTAAAATGCAAATTTAAACCTGCACGAAGTGCAGCAACATCTCACGTCGTAGGGGTTGGGGGATCGTTAAGGGGGAAGGGAGCGACTTCGTAATTCAAGCCCCTTCCCCCTTAACAAAAATTTACTTGCATAAAAAGTTTAGTTCATAAGGTTAATTCAACCAAATCAAATTTAGCATCTTAAAGGTGTAGGTCTCGGCGACTCAAATTTGAAATTTTAGCTAAATTTGACTTCAAATTTGAGCGTAAAACGATGAGGCAAAGTATTGTGAGATGATTTTTGGGATTGTGCAGATAAAATTTAGCGTAGGCTAGACATGTAGT
>CAURKE010000040.1:0-6716 GCA_963525055.1 uncultured Campylobacter sp.
GAAATTTAATGGCCGCAACTAAAATTTACGTTTACGGCTTTAGCGGACACGGAGCCGTCGTCGCGGACGTGGCTAGAGCGTGCGGATACGGCGAGGTCGTGTTTTTAGACGACGCTAAATTTGACGGCAAAAGCGTGCTCAAATTTGACCCGAGCTTAGAAAAAGCTGACGTGATCGTAGCTATCGGGGATAATAAAATTAGGCGCATCCTGCAAGAAAGAGTAAAAAACGCTGGCTTTGGCATAGTAAATTTGATCCATCCAAACGCGGCGGTAAGCGCTAGCGCGCAAATAGGCGAGGGCGCGGTCGTAATGCCAAATGCCGTCATAAACGCGCGCGCGGCAGTAGGCGAGGGCGCGATAATAAACACGGGCACGATCATCGAGCATGACTGCGAGATCGGAGATTTTGCTCACGTTAGCCCAAACGCGGCGCTAGCAGGCGGCGTGATAGTGGGGCAAAATACGCACGTGGGTATCGGTGCTTGCGTCATACAGTGCATAAAAATCGGCGCAAACTGTATCATCGGAGCGGGCAGCGTCGTAGTACGAGATATCGCAGACGGTAGCGTCGCCTACGGTAATCCCGCTAAAGTTAGGCGAAATTTGAGCTAAATTTGAGAGCTAAAATATCGCTCGTCAGATTTGCGCTCGCAACGACAAAAGAAAATAGATAAAATTTGGCCAAGTCCCCTGCGGCGTCAAATTTACCTTTTTAAAATATATTTTGACGCAAAATTTAACAAAATCCCCATTTTCTATGGCCTAAAAGCAAATTTAAACTAGTTTTTATAAAAATATTTAGATTTTAAGTGCTACAATGCGTAAATTTCTTTAAGGAATAATAATGCAAAGAATTTTCCTAAGCCCGCCACACATGAGCGGCAAAGAGCAAGAGTATATAAACGAGGTTTTTAAGAGCAACTATATCGCGCCGCTTGGCGAATACGTGAATAAATTTGAAGCGAGCGTCTCAAGCTACGCGGGTGCACCCGATGCTTTGGCGCTAAATTCCGGCACGTCGGCGATCCACTTGGCGCTAAGAGTGCTTGGTATCGGTGCGGGGGACGTGGTGCTAGCCTCTACGTTTACCTTTATGGCGTCCGTTAGCCCGATACTTTATCAAGGCGCGACGCCTGTTTTTGTCGATAGCGACGAAAGCTGGAATCTAAGCCCCGAGCTGCTAAAAAAGGCGATAGCAAACTCGCCTAAAAAGCCAAAAGCGCTCGTCGTCACGCACCTTTACGGTCAGGCGGCCAAGATGAAAGAGATCTGCGAGATCTGCGAGCGGGAAAATATCGCCGTGGTCGAAGATGCGGCTGAGGCGCTGGGCGGCTTTTATAACGGCAAGGCGCTAGGCACGTTCGGACGACTGGGCGCATATAGCTTTAACGGTAACAAAATCATCACCACAAGCGGTGGCGGCATGCTAGTGGGCGAAAGAGATCTCGTGGAAAAGGCGAGATTTTACAGCACGCAAGCTAGGGAGCCGTTTTTACACTACGAGCACAAAGACTACGGCTACAACTACCGCCTGAGCAACGTGCTAGGCGCGATCGGAACGGCGCAGATGGAGGTGCTCGAGCAGCGCGTGATAAAAAAACGCGAAATTTTTGAAAAATATCAAAAAGAGCTTCCTGAGCTTGAGTTTATGCCTGAAATCGCAAATTCTCGCGGCAACCGCTGGCTAACGACCGCGCTGTTTAAAGAAAAAGGCGCGCACTTGCGCGTGATAGACGCACTCGCTAAAGAAAACATAGAAAGCCGTCCGCTTTGGAAGCCGATGCATATGCAGCCGGTGTTTGAAGGGGCGCTAGCATTTACGGACGGGATTAGCGAGGAGATGTTTGCGCGCGGTATTTGCCTGCCTAGCGGCACTGCGATGGGGGACGAGGAGTTTGCGCGAGTGGTAAAAATCGTAAAGGAAAATTTATAAATGTTTAAAGCGACGAAGCTAAAGCGGCTTGCGTTTTTTCTAACCTTTGATATAGTGATATTTGTCGCGTCGTTTTATCTAGCGTATCTGCTTAGATTTAGCGGCGTGTTGCCTGATTATTTTAAGGGCGGGCTGGTCGCGGGCTGTGCTACGATGGTGGTTTTAAAGCTATTTTTTATGTGGCTTTTTAAAATTTACAAGGTGCCGTGGAGATTTTTCGGACTAAACGAAGCGAGGAAAATTTTCCTCGTTCATCTTTGCGCGATAGTTTGCTTTTGGATCGTTTATTTTGCGATGCCAGCCGTTTTCAACCCGTTTCCGAGAAGCGTGGTTTTTATAGACTTTATCATTTCGTGCTTGCTAATCGGAAATTTAAGGATCGCCAAGCGTATGTTTTTGGACTTTTCTAAAAAGCCGCATACGGGCGAGCCTTGCGTCGTTATCGGCGCTACGTCAAAGGCGCTTCATGTTTTAAAGGGGCTTAGGCAGGGCTACATAGACCTTTACGCGGTTGGCGTGGTAGACGGCAGGAGCGATCTAGTCGGCACTTACTGCGACGGATTTTTAGTGCAGCCAAAGAGCCAAATATCAAATTTGATCAAAGAGTACAACGTAAAAACCGCTATCATCGCGCTAGCTCTGGGTCAAGACGAGCTGGCGGAGCTTTTTGACGAGCTGACGGCTTACGGTATCCGCGATATCAAGATTTTTTCTATGTTTGGCACCGGCAAGGACGCGATCAAAGATATCTCGATCGAGGATCTGCTAGCTAGAAAGCCAAAAGACCTAGATAGCAGCGCGGTGGAGAAATTTTTAGGCGGTAAGGTCGTTTTGGTCACGGGAGCCGGCGGCAGTATCGGTAGCGAAATTTGCAAGCAGTGCCTTAAATTTGGCGTTAGCAAGCTAATTATGATCGATCATAGCGAGTTTAATCTCTATAAAATCGGCGAGATAACCCACAGCGACAAAACCGTGAGCAAGATGATAAATATCGTAAACGAGGATGATCTGCGCGCGGTATTTGAGGAGTTTAGGCCGCAGATCGCTATCCACGCCGCAGCCTATAAGCACGTGCCGCTTTGCGAAGCAAACCCGAAAGCAGCAGTCGTAAATAACATAATCGGCACTAAAATTTTGATCGATTTATCTATCGAATACGGCGTTAGCAAGGTCGTGATGATATCCTCCGATAAAGCTGTGCGCCCGACAAACATCATGGGCGCGACTAAACGCGTGTGCGAGCTTTACGCGCTAAACTCAAATTTGCCAGCTAAAACCGAGATCGTTGCAGTGCGTTTTGGCAACGTTCTAGGCTCAAGCGGCAGCGTAATACCGAAATTTAAAGAACAAATCGAAAATAATAAACCGCTAACCGTCACACATCCTGATATCACGAGGTACTTTATGCTGGTCTCCGAGGCCTGTCAGCTCGTGCTTCAGGCTGCCTCGATCGCAAAAGGCGGCGAGCTTTTCGTGCTTGATATGGGCGAGCCGATAAAAATCGCCGATCTAGCTAAAAAGATGCTGATTTTATCAAACAAAGAGCACCTGGGCGTCGAATTCGTCGGCCTTCGCCCTGGAGAGAAGCTTTACGAGGAGCTTTTAATCAATAAAGACGACGTAAAAACCGAGTTTCAGTCTATTTTCGTGACGCACTCGGGCGAATACGACCTAGCTAAACTAAACGAGCAAATTAAAAATTTAACGCACGCGGACGATGTCGCGGCGGCGCTTAAAGAGATCGTGCCCGAGTTTAATCACGCGCTAAATAAGGAATAAATTTGACGTTACAAGATATACAGAGGTTTTCGGAGTTAAGATACAAGGCTAGAGCCTATATATACTATCTTTTTAGTAAAAATTTACCAAACAGGCTACCAGGGGTAAACGCCGAGTCGATAAAAAGCGGCTTTGATAAAATGGCGCACGAGATAGAGGGTTTTGACGCGTTTTACGTACTTGACGCAAACGGCGTGCAAATAGGCGACGCCGTAAGTCTAAACGAAAAATACAAAGCCGGCGGCGGCGAAAACTGCAGCAATAAGTCTTATTATTACACCGCGGTTCGCGAGAAGCGCTGCGTGCTAAGCGACCCATACCCGTCCTCGCTCACGGGCGAGCTGTGCGTGACGGCGTCCACTCCGATATATGACGATAAGGGCGAGCTAAAATTTGTCGCGTGTATCGATGTTTCGCTGGAAAATATCCTAGCCATCGTCTCCCATGGTAAGCTAGAGAGCTACTTCGGCAAATTTCTAAAGGTCGTTTACGCCGCGTTTTCGGTCGCGCTTTTTACCATAGCCTTGTTTTTGTTTGCCGACGCGCTCAAGGGGCTTTTGGCTAATGATCTTTTAAATATCGAAGTCGAAAAGATGTTTGAGCACACGATCGTGCTGACGCTGGCGCTTGCTATCTTTGATCTGGTTAAAGCGATATTTGAAGAAGAGGTGCTGGGTAAAAGCAAGCGCAATGAAGATATGGAAAACAAAACTATGATTAGATTTATCGGATCGATCATCATCGCGCTTGCGATCGAGGCGCTGATGCTCGTGTTTAAATTTGCCATCACGGCACCAGATCACATCATAAACGCGATCTATCTCATCGGCGGCGTTGCGATGCTGATGGTTGCGCTTAGCGTTTATCTTTTTGCTACAAAGCAAAGGAGCTCGCATTGATCGGCATCATCGACTACGGCGCGGGAAATTTAAGAAGCGTTTTAAACGCGTTTGAGAGTTTAAATTTAAAGGCGCGGCTAGCGGTTCGCGGCGAGGAGCTAGGTAAATTTGACAAGATTATTTTGCCCGGCGTCGGGGCTTTTGGCGAAGCGATGCAAAAGCTAAAAGATAGAGATTTTATCCCTGCGATAAAAGAGGCTGTAGCCGGCGGAAAGCCGTTTTTGGGTATTTGTCTGGGTATGCAGCTGCTTTTTGAGCAAAGCGAGGAGTTTGGCGTAAATGATGGTCTTGGGCTCGTAAAAGGGCGGGTGGTTCAATTTGACCCGTCTAAATTTGACGCGCCGCTAAAGGTGCCACACACCGGGTGGAATACGATAAATTTTACCAAGCAAACGCCGATAAATAAGGATCTGGCGGCTAGCGAGTATTTGTATTTCGTGCACTCTTATCACGTAGTTTGCGATGATGACGCGGCGCTTGGCTTTAGCGAATACGGCTATAAATTCGTAAGCGCGGTGCATAAAGATAATATTTTCGGTTTTCAGCCGCACCCCGAAAAGAGCTATGAGACGGGACTAAAAATTTTACGAAATTTCGGAGAGATGTGATGGAAATTTTCCCTGCGATAGATTTAAAAGAGGGTAAGGCGGTTCGGCTTTTTAAAGGCGAGATGAGTAGCGCCAAAATCTACTCGGACGCGCCGTGGGAGCTAGCCAAAAGATTTGAAGATATGGGCGCAAAGTGGCTTCACGTCGTCGATCTTGACGGAGCGTTTGCGGGAGAAGCGGTAAATCTAAAAACCGTAGAAAAGATCGCAAAAGCCGCAAATTTACAAATCCAAATCGGCGGCGGGATACGCGACGAAGCGCGAATAAAAAGCTACCTTGATAGCGGCATAACGCGCGTTATCTTGGGCTCGGTAGCGCTAAAGGATCCGAATTTTACTAAAGAAATGGCGCAAAAATACCGCGTCGCCGTCGGCATAGACGCCAAAGACGGCTTCGTCGCCGTGCAGGGCTGGGCGGAGGTGTCGCAGATGAGGGCGACCGAGCTAGCGCGCAAATTTGCCGGAGCCGGAGTCGAAGCGGTAATCTGCACCGATATCTCAAAAGATGGCACCCTTAGCGGCGTGAACGTTGAGTTTACCTCGCAAATCGCAAAAGCAAGTGGTATAAATACGATCGCAAGCGGCGGCGTAAAAGATATCTCCGATATCGAGGCGCTAATGCGAGCGGGAGATGTTTACGGCGCGATCGTGGGCAAGGCGTACTACGAGGAGACGCTTGATCTAAAAGAGGCCTTTAAACTGGGTCGCTAAAATTTTAAAGTAAATTTAAATATAAAATTTGCTAGAATTGGATATTTTTTAAAAAAGGATGCGATTGTGAAAATACTAGTAGTCGACGACAGCTCTACTATGAGAAGAATTATAAAAAACACCCTACAAAGGCTCGGACATCAAGAAATTTTAGAGGCCGAACACGGAGTCGAAGCGTGGCAAATTTTGGGCCAACACAGCGATATAAACGTGCTTATCACCGACTGGAACATGCCCGAAATGAACGGCCTTGAGCTAGTAAAAAAGGTCCGCGCCGAGCAAAAATACGTCGATATGCCTATCATCATGGTAACGACCGAGGGCGGTAAGGCCGAGGTCATCACCGCGCTAAAAGCAGGCGTCAATAACTACATCGTAAAGCCGTTTACGCCGCAAGTTTTAAAAGAAAAACTTGAAGACGTCTTAGGCTAAAAGAGCGCAAATTTGAAAGATAAATTTTACGAGCTTGAAGTTCTTTGCTCGCAGGAGCTTCGCGAGCTTTTCGAAGATCTCGTTTTTTCTTTGGGCGTTACTTGCACGCAGGAGACTGGCGGCGGGTTTATCATCCGAGACGAAGACGAGCTAGACGAAGTGGAATTTGGCCTACGAGAATACGCAAAATCTCTACAAGATGCGCTCGGCCGCGAGATCGAATTTAAGATAACAAAAAGTCAAAAAGAAAATAAAGACTGGCTAAACGAATACAAAAAAAACGTAAGACCGATAGGGATCGGTAAATTTTACATCCACCCAAGCTGGGAAGAGTCTAAAGACGGGTTTGAAAA
>CAURKE010000041.1:0-6614 GCA_963525055.1 uncultured Campylobacter sp.
AAAAAGAGGGATTAAACGTAATCCCGCTCATAGATATTATGCTCGTTTTGCTAGCCATCGTACTTAGCATTTCGACTTTTATCGCTCAGGGCAATATCAAAATCGATCTGCCAAACAGCGAAAGCGCGGAAAAAAAGCAAGACGAAAACGATAAAATCGCGGTTTTGATTAATAAAGATAATGAATTTTTTATAGGCGAAGAGAAAATCGCCGAGGAAAATTTAAAAGAAAAGTTAAACGAGATAAAAAACGAAACGTTAATAGAACTCAAAAGCGATAAAGCAAGCAGATTTGAATCGTTTATCAAGGTCATCGACATACTAAAAGAAAAAAATCATGAAAACTTCGCTATCACGACAACAACTGAATAGACGCGCCAGCTTTACTGGGCTTGGCGTTTCTATCCTGTTGCACTCTATCCTCATCGGATCTTTTATAAAATTTTACGAAGAACTAAAACCGATGCCGGAAGAAAAAAGCGTCAAGATAGCGCTAAATACCTTTACGCCGCCAGCAGCTCCGCTCCCGCCGGCACCAACTCCGCCTGCCCCGCCGCCTCCGGCACCGCCTGCGCCTCCTCCGCCTGAACCTGTCGTCACGCCGCCAGAGCCGCCAAAACCGGTTGAGCCGCCTAAGCCGATAGAAAAGCCAAAACCTGTGGAAAAACCAAAACCGATAGAAAAGCCGGTGGAAAAGCCAAAGCCTAAACCTACGCCAAAACCGGTCAAAAAGCCTGAGCCTGAGCCGGAACAGCAAGTCGCGCAGGTAGCACCGCCCGCACAGCCGTCGCCGCCTACTCCTACGCCGCCCGCGGCGCAGCCAAGTAGCACTCCAAGCTCGAATGTAAAATCAAATTTACCGCCTAGCGGAGCGGAAACCGTCGGAGAATTTAACTTCGCGACATCAGCCGGCGACGAGAGATTTTCTAAAATCCAAAAGGCGATACAAAAGCATCACAAATACCCTAAACGCGCGCAAAAAATGCGCCATCAGGGCGTCGTAGAGGTTAGCTTTTTATACAAAAAAGACGGCACCGTCCGAGACGTAAAAGTGATAAAAAGCTCGGGCTACGAGACGCTAGACGAGGCCGCAGTCGAGCTCATAAACCGCGCAGCGCCTGATTTTCCAACGCTTGATCGCGACTACGTCATCAAAATCCCGGTTAGCTACAAACTCACGTAAGTTTAAGCCGTTTTTGCGGCTTAAATTTCTACTTTTATTCTACAAATTTGACGCAATAAATCAAAAATCAGCCTTTTTGTTTATAAATAAGCGCCGCTAAAATCGGCCGCAATCAAATCAAAATTGACATCGTAGCAGTGGTCCGAATTTACCAAACAACGCGCCCAAACGACTAATTAAATTTACGCCGAATTTAGCCGACGCAACTAGTTCAAATTTACGCCGAGCCATCTTGTAAATTTACTTAAAAGCCCTCTTATACGAGTTTTCTATCAGCTCAGGGCACTCTAGTTCGCTCATCGCAGTTTGTGCGAAATTTGGATTTCGCAGCAGCTCTCTGCCATAAGCCACCGCGTCGCAAACGCCACCTAGCAGTAGCGCCTCGCCCTCGGATGCCTTTGTTATGAGCCCGACCGCGATCACAGGTATGCCAACCGCCTGTTTTACCGTCTTAGCGTAGCTCGCTTGATAAAGCGGCGTAAACGCGGGCGCGCTATCCGTACGCTCAAAAAGTCCGCCCGCCGAGACGTGGATAAACGCCGCGCCCAAAGCCTCGAGCTCTTTTGCTAGCCGCACGCTATCTTCTAGGCTCCAGTCGCCCTTCACCCAGCTTTGTGCACTTATGCGCACTCCGACGGGGATTTGTACCGCAGCTTTTATTTCAGTTAAAATTTCTTTTAAAAATCTCGTGCGGTTTTCGAAGCTTCCGCCGTATTCGTCGTCTCGCAGGTTAATCCCCGGTGATAGAAATTCGCTGATGAGATAACCGTGCGCGGCATGGATCTCGATCGCGGCGTATCCTGCGCGCTGGGCTCTAATCGCAGCCTGAACGAAAGCTTGCTTGACCGAGACGATGTCGTCCGCGCTCATCTGCCTCGGCGTTTTGTAGCTCTCGCTAAATTTTACCGCACTAGGCGCGATCAGATCATCACACTCGCTTTTTCTACCGGCATGCGCGAGCTGGACGGCCATGGCGGCGCCGTATTTGACGCACTCTTTGACGAGCCTGGCGTGCGCCTCTAGCTGCTCGTCGTTCCACAGCCCTAGATCGCGGCTCGTGATCCTACCTCTAGGCTCGGCAGCCGTAGCTTCGACGATGATGAGTCCGACGCCTCCTAGCGCCCGTGCGGCGTAGTGCAAGCGGTGAAAGCACCTAGGTAGGCCGTTTTCGTTTTTAGCCTTGTACATACACATCGGCGGCATGACGATGCGGTTTTTGATCTCTAGATCGCCGATTTTTAGCGGCGAGAAAAGCAAACTTTGCATAATAAATCCTTCAAAGATTATTTGCGGTTATTTTAAGATATTTGTTTAAATTTATTAACTCGTGCGGCAAATTTTAGCAACCGCTGCGAGAGCGCAAATCAACCGTAAAGACTATCGAGTCGCAACGGTTTTATGTTAATTTGCATCAAATTTGAAAATTTACTCGCCGCCGTTAAAAATAGAAGCAAAATACTCATCTATATCCGTGCCGTCTTTTTATCTATTTTAGTATTGGCTTTACACCGGCATTCCGCTATAGCGAACAAAATTTGACTTATCAAGGCTAATTTTTCTCACATCCTCGCCGCCAACCGTCCCAGCGGTAAAGCTCGTAAATTTTAGATATATCGCCGCAAAGCGCCCAGTAAAAAAACGCGAGTAGCTAAGCTGCGTATCTTCCCATTCGCCGCTATCTAGCGCGAAGTAAAAGACGTTGCCCGCTTTGCCATCAAAGGCACTCCACCCAAAACATCGTCTGCCACGAGCAGATAGCTAGGCATCTGCCCTGCTTCGCTAAAGTTTTTGCCAAGGTTAAAATCGTAAATTCCTCGCTTCACCTGCTCGCATCCTGAGCTAAGCACGTGCAGCCAATTGCCGTCTATCGTGATGCCGCCGCTCATAGGCAAACGCACCCATGGGCGATCGAGCGGCTACTTGAAGCCCCAAAAGTTCACTTTGAGCCCTGCCCTTATCACGGGGCAAATTTCACTCGTTTTTTAGCTTATTTAGCCGCTCTTCGACCAACTCCCGGCCCGGCTTATTTGCGTCTGTGAGCCACACTAGAGCTCTCATTGCGAGTTCTTACGATAAAATTTGATTAAATTTAAAAGAAGATTTTGGCGAGTCGCCTCGCCAAATTTATGTCAGTAGATTACTTTGCGTCCCAGGCTAAAATCGTGTTACCATCGGCGTCGGTCGCCACGTCGCCCATGCCCATGATGTTGTAGCCGCAGTCGACGTAGTGCACCTCGCCGGTCACGCCGCTAGCTAGATCGCTGAGTAGGTACATCGCGCTGTTACCGACATCATGCGTCGTGACGTTGCGTTTTAGCGGGCTGTTTACCTCGTTGTAGCGTAAAATCATCCTAAAATCGCCGATTCCGCTTGCAGCAAGCGTTTTGATCGGACCTGCGCTGATAGCGTTTACGCGGATATTTCTAACGCCAAGATCGTGAGCGAGATAGCGCACCGAGCTTTCAAGAGCTGCTTTTGCGACGCCCATTACGTTGTAGTGAGGCACGAATTTCGGTCCGCCAAGATATGTAAGAGTTAGCACCGAGCCGCCCTCTTTTAGCACCGGCAGAACCGCACGTGTGAGGCTTAGTAGCGAATACACGCTTGTGCCCATCGCGATATCAAAGGCTTCTTTTGTGGTGTTTACAAACTCGCCCTCTAGCGCTTCTTTTGGTGCATAGGCTACCGCGTGTACGATGAAATCTATCTCGCCCAGGTCTGCTTTGATGCGATCCGCAAGTCCGTCTAGGTGGGCTTGGTTGTTTACGTCAAGTTCGTATACGAATTTGCTCCCAAACTCCTCAGCGATCGGCTCTACACGTTTTTTCAGCGCGTCGTTTAGGTAGGTAAACGCCATCTGCGCACCCTGCTCGTGACAAGCTTCGGCAATGCCGTAAGCGATAGATTTAGCGTTAGCAACGCCGACGATTAGACCCTTTTTTCCTTTTAAAATCATTATTTCTCCTTTCTATTTTGCTTGGCTTTTGAGTGCTTTTTGGCGATTTTGTTAAAATTTTGCTCGGCAGACTATTTTTGCTTCGTTATACTCGCAACTGCAAGCAGACGTCTAGCCTACGCAAAATTTTAACTGCAAAGCCCCAAAAATCATCTCAAAATCCTTCGCAATTTGACTTAAAAATTTGCAATTCAAATTTGAAACCAAATTTGATAGCGGCAGTATCGCGAAGCTAGATTAGGCGACTTAAAATTTTGCGACGGGAGTTACCATATAGGTAATGACCGAGCAAAATTTTAAGACAACGAAGTATAGCGATGCGAGACCACGCGTATAAGCTCCAAAAACTTCGACGCGTCCCAGCTCGCCGTACCTACTAGTACTCCGTCACAGTTTTTAATACCAGCTATCCCGCCGATATTTGCGACGTTTACGCTACCGCCGTAAAGCAGCGGCGCGCTCGTCTGCTCGCGGATGAAATTTAAAACTCCTTCGATCTGCTCTGCGCTAGCGCTCTTGCCCGTGCCTATCGCCCAAATTGGCTCGTAGGCGATCAGTAGCCGCTCGTAGCTAAGCTCGATATTTTTTAGCTGTTCCGCCAAAAACTCCTTCGTGCGCCCCGCTTCGTTTACGCTCAAATTTTCGCCGATGCAGTAGATGATCTGCCAGCCCGCCTCTGCGGCGAAGTCAAATTTAGCGCGCAAAAGCTCCTCGCTCTCGCCCAGCTCGCGTCGTTCGGAGTGTCCGATCAGCACGCTTTTTACGCCAAACTCGTCCAGCATCGCCTTGCCGATCTCGCCGGTGTGGGCGCCGCTTTCGCACGGGTAGAAATTTTGCGCGCCGAGTTTAAATTTATGAGCCGCAAGATCAAGCGCGCTAAACGGAGGAAATACCGTCACGTCGTCGTTTGCGCTTAAATTTGCGTCTAAAATTTCAGCGTATTTAGCAAAGCTCGCTCTCGTGTGATTGCACTTTAAATTTGCTAAAAACCTCACTCCGCAGCCTTTCTAAGCGGTTTTATGCCGGGTAGCTCCTTGCCCTCGATGAGCTCTAAACTCGCGCCGCCTCCAGTCGAGATAAAGGTCATCTCGTCGGCGTCTCCCGCACGCTCGACGACGTCGGCCGTATCGCCGCCGCCAACGACCGTAGTCGCGTGTGTGTCGATGATAGCGTGGCTCATTTTGATACTGCCTTTGCTAAATTTATCCATCTCAAAAACGCCCATCGGCCCGTTCCACCAGATGGTTTGCGCGTCGGCGATGACCTCTTTAAAGAGCCTAATCGACGCAGGTCCGATATCTAGTCCCATCCAGCCGCTAGGTATCTCTTGCGCGGGGACGAATTTCACGGCGCTTTCTGCCGAAAAGGTCTGAGCTGCGACGACATCTACCGGCAGGTAAATTTTAACGCCAAGCTCCCTACCCTTGCGTAAAATTTCGCGCGCGTCGTCGATGAGATCCTCTTCAAGCAGCGAGTTTCCGATATTTTCGCCGAGAGATTTTAAAAACGTAAACGCCATGCCGCCGCCGATTATCAGCTTATCCACGCGCGGAAGCAGGTTGTGCAGGGCTTGTAGCTTGCCGCTTACCTTACTGCCGCCAACGACCGCCACGAACGGGCGCGCAGGGTGTTTGATGAGATTTTGAGCGAAATTTATCTCCTTTTGCAGCAAAAATCCAGCCGCCTTGTGCTTCTCGTCGTAAAATTTAGTGATCGCCTCGACCGAGCTGTGCGCCCTGTGGCAGACGCCAAAAGCGTCGTTTATGTAAAATTCGCCGTATTTAGCGAGTTCGGCGGCTAGCGCCTCGTCGTTTTTGGTCTCGCCCTTTTCAAAGCGCAAATTTTCAAGAAGTAAAATTTCGCCCGGTTTTAGCGCAGCGACTTTGGCTTTGGCATCCGCGCCGACGACATCCTCGGCAAATATCACGTCTCTATCAAGTAGCCTCGAAAGCCTCTTTGCCACGCCTCGTAGCGAAAATTTCTCCTCAAAGCCGTTTTTAGGGCGTCCTAAGTGGCTAGCCAAAACCACGCTGCAGCCGTTATCTAGGCAGTAGCGGATAGTAGGGATCGCCGAGCGGATACGGCGGTCGTCGGTAATGTTTAAAAACTCGTCCATCGGCACGTTAAAATCGCACCTAACAAATACCTTCGCGCCGCCGAGCTCAAGGTCGTTGATCGATAAAATTTCACTCATTTTTCACCCTTTAAATTTACTTCATAGCCACGATCTTAGCTAGGTCTACAAGCCTTGTCGAGTAGCCCCACTCGTTGTCGTACCACGCAAAGACCTTCACCATATCATCAGCGATTACCTGCGTAGTGTCGCTCGCTACGATACTGCTGTACGCGCTCGTGCAAAAGTCGCTGCTCACTCTATAGTCGTCATCGACGAATAAAATTCCCTTTAAATTTGACTCCGTGGCCGCTCTAAACGCCTCGTTTATCTCCTCTTTGCTAGCAGGTCTTTTTAAAACCG
>CAURKE010000042.1:0-6590 GCA_963525055.1 uncultured Campylobacter sp.
TCTTTCACGCCCTCTACGTCTAAATTTTGCTCCAAAATCGGCGTTAAAATTTTAGTGATTTGCGTCGTTTTCTCGCCGTCGTTTTTGTGCGCTATCCAGTCGGAGTATAGCGCGGCTAGGGCATTTGGCACGGCGTCTTTGGTGCGTAGCATGACGTCCTCGATGCGGTGACGCAGCGTCTCTACAGCGACGTTCATACCCATACCAAACTCCGCGTTATCCTCAAACAGCGAGTTCGCCCACGCTACGCCCTTGCCCTCTTTGTTAGTCGTATAAGGCGTCGAAGGCGCGCTACCGCCGTAGATCGAGCTACATCCGGTGGCGTTTGCCACTATCATGCGGTCGCCGAACAGTCTCGTCACAAGCCCGATATAAGGCGTCTCGCCGCAACCCGGGCATGCACCGTGAAACTCAAATAACGGCTGAGCAAAACCAACGCCCTTGACGCTTTCTTTGCTCATCAGGTCATCTTTGTAGGTTACTTTTTTAAACAAATAATCGGCGTTTTCCTGCTCGTTTTTCTCCATCTCCTCTGCTAGAGGCACCATGACGAGCGATTTTTCCTTGCTCGGGCAGTTTTGAGCGCACAGCTCGCAGCCCGTGCAGTCCAGAGGGCTTACTTGGATTTTGTATTTTAGCCCTTTTACCTCTTTGCCTTTGGCGTCTAGGACGTGATCTTGCACGGTTTGCGGCGCGGCGGCGAGCTCGTTTTCGTCGATTAGAAACGGGCGAATCACCGCGTGCGGGCAGACGAAGGCGCACTGGTTGCACTGGATGCAGTTGCCCTCGATCCACTTTGGCACCATTACGCCGATGCCGCGTTTTTCGTATTGCGTCGTACCTGATTTAAAGTGTCCGTCCTCAAAGCCCACAAACGCCGAAACCGGCAAGCTATCGCCCCTAGCGGCGTTGATAGGCTTGACGATTTTTTCTATAAATTCGTCGCCGACGTATTTTTCCTCCGCACTCGCGTCATCCGTCAAATTTACCCAGCTAGGATCAACCGCGACCTTGACCAGCCCGTCCGCGCCCATATCGATGGCCTTGTAGTTCATCTCTACGATCGCTTCGCCCTTTTTGGCGTAGGCTTTGTGCGCGTACTCTTTCATGTATTTTTGCGCGTCGGCAAACGGGATGATGTCCGCAAGCTTGAAAAACGCCGACTGCATGATGGTGTTCGTGCGGTTTTTTAGCCCGATCTCGCGAGCTAGCTTGGTGGCGTTGATGATGTAGAAATTTACCTTTTTAGCGGCCAAAATTTTCTTTACTTTATTCGGCAGTTTAGCGACCGTCTGCTCGGCGTCCCAGATCGAGTTTAGCAGGAACGTCCCGCCCTCGCGGATACCGTCTATGACGTCATAAATTTCAAGATAC
Organism: uncultured Campylobacter sp.; assembly: GCA_963525055.1. Taxonomy (GTDB): domain Bacteria; phylum Campylobacterota; class Campylobacteria; order Campylobacterales; family Campylobacteraceae; genus Campylobacter_A. The sequence goes on from CAURKE010000042.1 coordinate 1,375, forward strand.
GCCGCAACCGAGCAGGCGACAAAGTGAGGATTTGAGACGAGGTAGGTCGAGCGAATCGGGTTTTTACCGAAACGCAGGTGCGAGCGCGTATAGCCGCCTGATTTTTTACTGTCGTAGGCAAAATACGCCTGCGCGTAAAGATCGGTTTTGTCGCCGATGATTTTGATGGAGTTTTTATTCGCTCCCACGGTACCGTCCGCGCCAAGTCCGTAAAATAGGCACTCTTTCACGCTTGCGTCGCTTAGCGAAATTTTCTCGCCGACTTTTAACGATGTAAATGTCACGTCGTCCTCGATACCGACGGTAAAGCCGTTTTTGGGCTCGCTTAAATTTAGATTTTCAAAGACCGCTAGCATTTGCGCAGGATCGACGTCTTTTGAGCTTAGTCCGTAGCGACCGCCCACGATCACGGGCTGATTTTTGCGTCCGTAAAACGCCGCCTTGACGTCTAGATATAGCGGCTCGCCCAGGCTTCCAGGCTCTTTCGTGCGGTCTAGCACGGCGATCTTTTCTACGGTCTCAGGCATCACGTCAAAGAGGTATTTTAAGCTAAACGGACGATATAGATGCACTTTTAGCACGCCCACTTTTTCGCCCTTTGCGCGTAGGTGATCGACGACTTCTTCTAGAGTTTGCGTGACAGAGCCCATCGCGACCACGACGCGCGTAGCATGCGGATCGCCGTAGTAATTAAACGGTTTATAATCGCGTCCAGTGATTTTTGAAATTTCTTTTAGATACTCGGCCACGATATCAGGCACGGCGTCGTAGTAGCGGTTAGCTAGCTCGCGCGTCTGGAAGTAGATATCGTCGTTTTGCGCCGTACCGCGAGTTTTAGGACTCTCGGGGCTTAGGGCCTCGTCTCTAAATTTTTGCAGCGCCTCGCGGTCTAGCAGTCTATCAAAGTGCGCGTAGTCAAGCACTTCGACCTTTTGTATCTCATGGCTCGTGCGAAATCCGTCGAAAAAGTGCAAAAACGGCACGCGACCCTTGATTGCCGCCAGATGCGCGACGCCGGCGATATCCATGACCTCTTGCACGGAGCCGCTCGCCAGCATAGCAAACCCCGTCTGGCGACAGGCATAAATGTCCTGATGGTCGCCAAAGATAGAAAGCGCCTGGGCCGCGATAGAGCGTGCGCTCACGTGGATGACGCCGGGTAGTAACTGGCCTGCGATTTTGTACATATTGGGGATTTTTAGCAAAAGGCCTTGCGAAGCCGTGTATGTGGTGGTTAGCGCGCCTACTTGCAGCGAGCCGTGCACGGTGCCCGCGGCCCCGCCCTCGCTTTGCATTTCGACGACTTTAACGGGCATGCCGAATAGATTTTTCTTGCCCTGAGCCGCCCACATATCGGTGTAGTCTGCCATCGGCGAGCTAGGGGTGATCGGGTAGATGCCCGCAACCTCGGTAAATGCGTAAGCTGCGTGCGCCGCAGCCTCGTTTCCGTCCATAGTTTTCATTATTTTAGCCATTTTTCCGCCTTAAATTTTCTTATTGTTTTTTAAAAATCTTTTATTATAGAGCTAAATTCCAAAATCTATCATTAATCCGTCGCTTTACATTTTCAAAAAGGCCTAAATTTAATAATCCAAAGCCTCAAATTTGAGCTACGATCAAAAAATATTTGACGGCAGATTTTTATAAATTTGCTAAAATTTAGCCGCTAAATTTATAGCAAGGAGACGTATGCGTAAAATTTTATCCGCGCTAGCCGCGTTTTTCGCCTTATGTTTTTGTACAGTGGCGGATGAAAAACGCGTAGACGAAGCAAAATCCGCGATAGACTACCGCGAGGAGATGCGCCGCTTCGTCATCGCCATCTCGCAATACGGCAAAAAATTTGATAAAAACTTCATCGTCATCCCGCAAAACGGGCTTGAGCTCATTACCGAGGACGGCTCGGCTAGCGGCGAGCTACAGCAGGGCTACCTACGCGAGGTCTTGGCCGTGGGCGCCGAGTCGCTGTTTTACGGATACTCAGATGACGATGAGCCTACTCCAGCCGGTGCAAGCGAATACATGCTTAAGCTCTGCCGCCTCTACGCGCAAAACTGCGTGCGGGTGCTCGTTACGGACTATTGTTCCGCCGTGAGTAACGTAGATGCCTCGTATCGGCGCAGCAAAGAAAACGGTTTTCTTTCTTTTGCTGCGGATAAACGAGCTCTGACCGTCATTCCGAAGTATCCAAACATTCCGCACAACGTAAACGGTAAAGATATAAAAACGGTTTGGGATGCCGAAAATTTTTTGTATCTGATTAACAGCGAAAAATTTTCTACAAAACGGCAGTTTATCGATGCGCTCAAAAATACGGATTACGATATGATAATAATGGATCTGTTTCACTTCGAAAAAGCCTACGCAGCGTCCGAAATACGTGAGCTCAAAACAAAACGCAACGGCGGAAAGCGGCTCGTGATCTGCTATATGAGCATAGGGGAGGCGGAGGATTGCCGGTATTATTGGAATGGTGCCTGGAAAACGGACAAGCCCGCCTGGCTAGCAGAGGAAAACCCGCACTGGAAAGGAAATTATGTCGTCAAATATTGGGACCCGGATTGGCAAAAGATAATTACGGGAAACGACGGCTCGTATCAAAAAAAGATTCTCGACGCGGGTTTTGACGGCGTTTATCTTGACATAATCGATGCGTTTGAGTACTTTGAAAAAGAGAGTGCACGCAGATAAGTCAAATTTGCCTTTTTGCTTGCGAGCTTACCGCAAATTTGACTTAATTTTTGCCCCGCGAGCGGCTAAATTCTAACGCAACACGATAGAAAAAATAGCCGTTTAGTAAGCCTAGACACAGGCTTTGATCGTTAAATTTAACCGACACGGCCGCAAGCCAAGCTCATCTACCTGCTATAAATTTAACCGCCTCAAATGCGTTTTTAAAAATCAAATTTGAGTGCCCGCGCAAATCAGCCTCATTGCCGTAGCCGCAAACTAGCCCGACGCCAGCGATACCAGCACGCTTCGCCGCCTCCAGATCCATCGTCGTATCGCCAATCATAAAGGCGTTCGCCTTATCTTGCGCGCTTGTGTTGCCTAGGCGCTCAAGAGCCCTATTTATAGGTTCAGGATCGGGCTTCGGATTTACGACGTCGTCTCTGCCGATCACGGTTTTGATAAATTTCATAACGCCCAAGTATTCAAGTAAAATGACCGAAAATTTCGACGTTTTCGTCGTCACGACGCCCACGTCCGCGAACTCGCTAGCAAGCGCCAACGCGCCGGCCGCGCCATCAAGTAACGATGTTTGCTCCAAAAAAATCTGCCCATAACGCGCCTTATACGCGGCGATATAATCGGGCACGAGCTGCGTCGGCGCTCCAAGTCCGGCAAACATGATGTCAAGCGGATGGCCTACTAGAGCCTTGACCGCCTCGGGCTTTGGAGCAGGCTCACCGTGAGCGCGAAACGCCGCGCCAAATCCATCAAGGATCGCGGGCGTGGAGTCGATAAGCGTACCGTCTAGGTCAAAAAGTATAGTTTTTTTCATCTTGCTTCTTTCGTTTTTTTGATTGTGACAGCATAAATTTGGCGGCATTTTCGCGTCAAATTTACGTTTTAATAAACTTTGATTTTACTTTTTGTATTTTAAAATTTGCCTTAAGTCGACTTTTTAAATTTTAAATTTTTATCGTTTTGGGTTTTGATTTCGTTTTACCTTATTGTAGGATAGATACTAAAATTACGGTTTTTTTAAAATACCATAATGCCAAATTTGACTTTCATGTAAGGATACTGTTTAAAATATTACGGGCAAAAATTTCTGATAGTTATGTATTTTTACGCAAATTTAGTAAGGCTAGCTTGCGGATCAAATTTAACCCATCACAACCATACAAGCAAATAAGTATAAAATATGCAAGAAAACCGAGTGATTAAAATTGCTCGTCTTGTCTTTTGTCTTGATAGCGGATGCTAAGCTGCGGCGACGGTATAGAGATGCCTTTAGCGTCAAATGCAAGCTTGACGCTCTCTAACATAGCAAACTGCACATCCGAAAAATCACTGCTCGCACACCAAAATCTAGCTGTCAAATTTACGCTATTTTCACCCAAACTTCCGACGCCAACGAATGGCTTTGGCACTTTTAGGATATTTTTGTTTTCGTCAGCTAGGCTTAAAATAATCTCTTTTGCAAGCTTTAAATCGTCTTTATAATCTATGGAAAATACGAGCTCAACCCGCCTAGTGCCCTCTTTTGAGAAGTTAATTATATTGCTACTTATGATGCGACCGTTTGGGATAATAATGGTTTTATGATCGGTCGTACTCAAAACAGTGCTAAACATATTGATTTCTTTGACCGCGCCTTGCACGCCTGCGACTTCGATGTGGTCTTTGAGTTTAAACGGCCTAAAAAATATTATCAAAAATCCTGCGCCGATGTTTGAAAAAGTATCCTTAAACGCCATACCGATAGCAAGACCGATGGCACCTAGCGCAGCAACGAACATAGACGTCTCGACGCCCAAATTTGCAATCGCAGCTATGATTACGAAAGCCATAAGAAGCGTTTTGATGATATTTAGTAAAAAACTCGAAAGAGTTTCGTCAAGTCTAGAGGAAATGATTAACTTTGATATAAGATTCGAGATTTTTGCTACTAGCCACTTACCGATAAGCAAAATGGCGATAGAGCCTAAGATTTTTAAAGAATAGGACGAGATTAACGACCAAATAAGTTCGAATTTAATCTCGTCCATGCTACTAAGCTAGACTAAATTATTTGTTAAATCTAGCTTCAACGCGTCTGTTCTCAGCGCGTCCTTCTTTTGTTTTGTTTGAAGCGATAGGTTTAAGCTCGCCATATCCGATAGATGTGATCTTGTCTGCGCTTACGCCAAGCTCTTCAAGAGCTTTAGCAACTGCGTTTGCTCTTTTTTCAGATAGTTTTTGGTTGTACGCCTCAGCGCCTACACTGTCTGTATGTCCGCTTAGAACTACGCGGTAGCCTGGGTTTTCGCCCATAAAGTTAGCTACTTTTTTGATCTCCTCAAGATATTTTGGAGTTATTTTGTAGCTATCGAATGCGAAGTTTACGCCGATATCTCTAAGAACGATAACCTTCTCGCATCCAGTTTCATCAACTACTACGCCAGCCGGTGTATTTGGGCATTGATCGACATCGTTTAAAACGCCGTCGTTATCATCGTCAAGGCTTACAGGAGCTGGAGCTGCCTCAACTTTTGGAGCTTCTGCAA
>CAURKE010000043.1:0-6495 GCA_963525055.1 uncultured Campylobacter sp.
AGTTTTTCTTTTCTTAAAAGGTTGTATCTGAAAATATTGTAAGCCAAATTTATGCCTAAAAGCACCTGCACTAAAGCGAACCAACTCGCTCCGTAAACCGCCGCCCACGCGCTTTTTGTGTCGTAGTAGCTTTCTATTATCGTCGCCGCACCGCTACCGATAGCAAATATAACAAGTAGCACTACGGCCGACGTCATACTGAAAAATAGGGATTTTAACTCGCTCAAAACAGATCCTTGAACATAAATTTAGTAAATCAAAATGCACATTATAGTAATTTTTTTTAAATAATCTTACTTTTTAGTTATTATTTTATGATAATTTTTCGTCTTTAAGTTTAAATAAATTTAATATAAACTCAAATTCGTTAAAGCCGTCCGCGTTCATAAAGTGCCCGCCTTTTTCAAAGATATCTGGCGTTACGCCTAAATTTCGCGCAACCTTTAGACTAAGCTCGCAAGGCACGATATAGTCGTCTTTTGCGGCTATTACTTTTATAAAATTCGTCGCCGATTTTATCTTTTCGTAGGCGATTTGGGGCTCGCAAAACTCATCCAAAATCGCAAATTCCTTAATCGGCTCGTCAAATGGCGATATAAGGACTAGACCGCCAAATTTGGGCAAATTTGCAAAACCGCTAAGAAAATTTAGGCTAGTTATCGTACCCAGGCTGTGAGCGATGATAAATGAATTTTCGCCTAAATTTACGTTTTGCGCCATCGTTTCTAGCCACTCGTTTAGCTTTGGCGTTTGCGGGTTTGGCATCTTTAAAATTTCCACCTCGGCAAGTCCGCGCATCTTTTCTTTAAACCAAGAAAACCAGTGGCTTTGCGGAGAAGCGTCGTAGCCGTGAATTATGTAAATTTGCTTTTTCATTAAATTTGCCTTTTTGAAAAAATACGCGAATTATATACAAATAAAATTAAAATAATTTTTGACGTAAACCGCAAGAATACTTTTTAAGTTATAAATTTAAGTAAACGGTGACTCAAATATCATCATCCTTTAAAATTTGATATTTGTAAATTTGGCAAATTTAAAGTTAAATTTAAGCTTTTTCCCTAAAAAACGAAATAGTCGTTATCAATTAGAATTTATATTGATACGAAAAATTTACGTATAATTTACGTTGATTATTTAAGATTTCGGCAAATTTATTTCAAAAAGGGAGAAAAAATGGATACTTCGAGGCGAAATTTCTTAAAAGCATCCACCGCCACGGGCTTGCTTGCGATGACTTACGCGCCCGGTACTTTAGGCGCGGTCGGCGCAAAAGCGCTAGAAGGCGGCGATAAGACCGTTTATAGTTTTTGCGAGATGTGCTCTTCTCGCTGTCCTATCGAAGCCAAGGTCGTAGACGGCAAAACCGTCTTCATCCAAGGCAACGGCAAAGTAGGCGGCACGGCGACGTCCGTATGCGCTAGAGGCGGCAGCGGACACAGTCAGCTTTACGATCCGCAGCGTCTTGTTAAGCCTCTCATCAGAGTAGGCGAGCGCGGCGAAAACAAATGGCGAGAAGCGGGCTGGGACGAGGCGCTAGATCTAGTCGCTAAAAAAATGCTCGAGATCAAAGAAAAATACGGGCCGGAGAGCTTTGTATTTACGGCAAAATCAAGCCAAACGCACAAGCTAATGACGACCTTTGCTAGCGCATACGGTTCGCCAAACTGCTTTTCTCACTTCTCCTGTTGTCCGATCACTTATCAGATGGTTTGCGAGCATATGTACGGCGATGCGAAGCTAAAAAGAGACTTCGGTAATGCAAAATATATCGTAAATTTCGGGCACAATCTCTTTGAAGGCATCGTCATCGCCGACGCTAAAAAGCTAGCTAAAATGGCCGCGAAAGAAGATACCAAGCTGCTGGTTTTAGATCCGCGCTTTAGCGTCGTGGCCTCAAAAGCCGACGAGTGGCTACCCGTAAAACCGGGAACCGATTTGGCATTTGTTTTAGCCCTTATCCATACTTGGATCAAAAACGGCACATACGATAAAGAATTTATAGAGAAATTTACGATCGGATTTGACAAAGTCGTAGAAGCGACCAAAGACACAACTCCGCAGTGGCAAGAAAAGATCACGGGAATACCTGCAAAAACGGTCGAGCGAATCGCTGGCGAAATCTGGAAAGCCGCACCTAAAGTCATCATCGACTTCGGTCACAACACCACTACGACTAGAGCCGAATACATCCGTACCAGAGCCATAATGACGGCAAACGCGATGATGGGCAACTGGGAGAAAAAAGGCGGAATTTTTGGCGGTAAAAAGGCTAAATTTTACAACAAACTAATCGGCGAAGAGCTAATCCCTGAGATCACAAACCCGGACGCCGCGATAAAAGTACCTAAAGTGCCTAGAATAGACGCTGCGGGCGAGGACGGACGAAACAAATTCGTCAGCAGAAGCCACGGCGTCTTGATGGAGATCCCGCAAGCCATACTAAGCGAGAAGCCTTATCCCGTAAAAGGCTGGTTTAGCATAAGGTTTAACCACCCGATCAACGTCGCGGGCACGGAAACTACGATAGAGAGCCTAAAAAAGCTTGATTTTATCGTGTGCTCGGATATCTATATGAGCGATTTTGCGATATGGGCGGACGTGATACTGCCCGAAAGTACTTACCTTGAGCGCGACGAAGGCATCGAGGATAAGTCGAGTCAAAAACCTGCCTATATGATAAGAAACAAAGTCGTAGATCCTATCGGCGACACCAAAAACGGCTACGATATCTTTAGAGAGCTAGCTCGCAGGATGAAGATAGACGAGCAGTACTCGGCAAACACGATGGATGAGTGGAGAATCAAACAAGTAAAAGGCAACGCCGAGCTGTTGGCGGAGCTAGTTAAAAAAGGCTACGTCACGTGGAAGGTGCCGGGGATTTTGTTTAGAGAAAAAGATAGCGTAAAAGAATTTACGAAAAAATTCCCTTACGCGCAGCAGTTTGTGGGCGACGACGGGCTGATGGAGTCGCAGGTCAAATTTAAAACCGATAGCGGCAAGATCGAGCTCTTTAGCGAAAAGGTCGAAAAGCAGTTTCCGGGATACGGCTGCTTAAACGCCGAGGGCATGGACGTATTTTTCGGCGAGGAGCTTTGTCTAATGAGCGGCAAAACGCCGATACACACCAACGGCCACACGCAAAACGTCGAATTTTTAAACGACTTGATGAGTAGCGCACCCGTTTGGATACATCCTAATACCGCGAAAAAATACGGGCTAAAAGACGGCGACAAAATAACCTTGCAAAGCAAAACCGCAAAAGAAAAAGCAAGCGTGATGCTGACTGAAGGCATCAGAGAAGATACGCTTTTCGTCTATCACGGTTTCGGTCACAAAAGCGCTGGACTAAAACGCACGAACGGCGTAGGAACGAATCAAAGCAAGCTACTAGATCCTACCGTGATCGGCCCCGTTGCCTCTACGATGGTGCGAAACGTCGGCGTCAAGATAATAAAAGCGTAAAGGAAAAAAGATGAAAAAAGCGTATAGAATGATACATGACGAAAACCTCTGCATAGGCTGCCAAGCGTGCTCGGTGGCTTGCAGGAGCGAAAACGAAGTGCCTAGAGGCGTTTTTAGACTTCAAGTCCATTCGCAGATAAAGGGCAAATTTCCAAATTTAAAAACCGACTTTAGCAGACACAGTTGCGTGATGTGCGAGGACGCTCCGTGCGTGGCGGTTTGCCCTACGGGAGCTAGCTTTCAGACGGCAGAGGGCATAGTGCTGCTAGATCACTCTACCTGCGTATCTTGTAAATACTGTATCCTGGCCTGTCCTTACGACGCTCGCTACGTCGAGCCCAAAACCGGCGAGATAGGCAAATGTACGTTTTGCTTTGAGACTAGAGTCAGCGTAGGCGAGCAGCCTGCGTGCGTGACCGTTTGTCCGACCGATGCTTTGGCATTTGGCGATATAAACGATCCAAACAGCGAAGTAAGTAAAATTTTAAAGAATAAAGCTCACTACTATCCTAAAGCCGAGCTTAAAACCAAACCGAAGCTTGCTATGATAGCTAACCGCAAAGGAGGAAGCCATGAATAATATGTGGGGAAGCGTAGCGCAATATAATGAAATTTACTGGCCGTGGCCGATAGCGGTTTATCTATTTTTAGCGGGTTTGTCCGCAGGCGCGATGATGGTTGCATTGCTTGTTAAGTGGAACTACCACAAAAAACAAGACGGCAGTATCTGGGACGCGATGGTAAAGGCGGGCGCCCTAGTGGCTCCTATAACGATCACCGTGGGCCTTGCGCTTTTGGTGCTTGACCTTGGCAAACCGCTTAGCTTTTACTGGATTTTGATTAAGTACAACTTTGGTTCGGTTATGTCTATCGGCGTTGCGTTATTGCTGCTTTATACGCCGCTGGCTTACCTTTTTGCGGTAATTATTTTCGAAGAAGAGATAGAAAAGTATAAAATTCTAGCGATTTTACGTCCTATTTCTAGGTTGATTCGCTCTTTTGCGCCGCTTTCAAAGATAGTCGAGATGGCGCTTTTCGGCCTTGCGATCGGCGTGGGTATATATACGGGCTTTTTGCTTAGCGCGATTACGAAGCTTCCGCTTTGGAATACGCCGATTCTACCGATCTTGTTCCTAACCTCAGGCTTTAGCTCAGGCGTAGCGACAAATATTTTGGTCGGCCTTTTCTGCTTCAAACACCTTCTTAACGAAGACAACGTGAAGTACCTTTTGGTTATGGACTTGCGCGCCGTACTTTTTGAGATACCGCTTATTGCGATACTATTTTTGGGACTATATTTCGAGGGTGGAGCGAGCGCGGTTGCCGCAAAACAAGCTCTAAGCACCGGACAATACGCGCTAATCTTTTGGATAGGCGTTGTTGGCATTGGTCTTTTGACCCCTATCACCATAGCGCTAACGGCTCTTAAAAATCACGCTTATAGAGTTGGCTACATCATAGCAAACTCTCTTGTAGTTATCTGCGGCGTCGTGATGCTAAGATACTATATAGTTTATGCCGGTCAAGTTTTCACGGGCGCGTGAAATTTAGGCTAAACTAGACGCACTAGGCTCGGTAAACTCGCCGAGCCTTTTTAAATTCAGACGATCCAAAATCATTTTTAGCTATCATCTCCCTTAAAATATTGCGATAAAATTCGGAGAATTTATGAAAATTTTACTGCTTGAAGACGACTTCGTATATCGCGAGAGCGTTAGCGAATACCTAGAAAGCCTAGGCTACGAGGTCGATGAGGCGCCAGACGGCAAAGTCGCCTGCGATAAGATAGCGGCGGGCTTTTATCACCTGCTGATCCTTGATATCAAGGTTCTGCATATCAGCGGACACGAGGTGATAAAATACGCCAAAAATATCGGCTGTGAAACACCCATAATGATAATGACCTCGCTCGTAGATATAGACGATATGGCTGTCGGATACGAGCTGGGCTGTAATGAGTATCTAAAAAAGCCCTTTGAGCTAGCCGAGCTCAAATTTAGAGTAAACGAGCTAATGCGAAAATATCACGGCAGAGACGATAAAAACTTGATCGCGATCGATGAAAGCTTTAGCCTCGATACTGCTAAAAAGCGGCTTAAATTTAAAGGCGAGCCGGTTGAGTTAAGTACGAGAGAATTCGGCATCATCGAGTGCTTGCTGTTTCATAAAAACAGCTTCGTGGGTATCGAGCAGCTGCGCGCCGAGGTATGGAACGACAAGGAGATCGATCCCGCCGACGTACGCATGCACATACTAAAAATTCGTCAAAAAACGACTCCAGAGTTTATAAAATCAGCGCGCGGACTAGGCTATAAGATAGATGTTTCAAAATCTTAAAATCCCTATTTTAGCCACTTTTATCATCATGGCTTTGTTTATATTTCAAAGCTACGAGATTATAAATTTAAGCTCCAAAGACGAATACTCAAAAAATATGTTCGAGCTGCTGGAGTACGAGGGCAAAATCCGAAAAGCGCTCGATAAAAACGAGACTTTGCCTATCTCGCTCACATATAGATACGGCGTTTTTGATCTCAAAGAAAAGCAAATCGTCTCAAATTTGGACGCGCGCCCGAGCGATTTAAAATTTATCACCAGGCAAGAAAACGGGCATCTTTTTTACAAGACCTATTTTAGCGCGGACGGCGAGTTTTATTACCTCGTACTAGCCAAAAAGCAAAACGCGGCTAGGATTTTATTCGTCGCGGCTCTAACTCTTGCCTTTGCGCTCGTGGTCGTATTTTTTGCGCTTTATCTGTCGTTTGTTAGCGGTATAAAGCCATATAAAGACGCCAAAAAATACATGAATAATTTTTTTAACGACGCGATGCACGAGCTAAAAACTCCGCTGGGAGTCATCGGCATAAACCTCGAGATGCTAGGCCTTGACAACAAATACGTCACCCGCATGCGCTCGGCCCTAAAGCAAATGCAAGTTACATACGAGGACACCGAGTACTACATCAAGCGCGGGTATATTTTATTTCCGCCCGAGATTTTAAATTTGAGCGAATTTTGCCTCGAGCGAGC